>JBDTLV010000003.1:0-94391 GCA_039934615.1 Tahibacter sp. | reverse complement strand
GTCGCCATCTGCCGGATACAAGGCCGCGATGGCCGTATCGGGCACATAGTCTACGGACACGGCTGAACGCACCGCGTCGGGTATCGCGCGGGCGGTCTTCTGCGCGGGAGACGGTGGTGCCTGGGAGCCCTTCGGGCGGGGCGGATCGGAGACTTCCGGACGCCCCATGATCTTGGCCGCCAAGTGCCGCGACCATCTCGCCTGGTCCCATCCGGACAGCGCCACCGAAACCTGGGCATCGTTGAACACGACGTTGTAGCGCGCGTCATCGAGAAGGTCGTAGACCTCGTCCAGATGCGATTCGATTTCCGGATCGAGGTTGACGATCACGACGTGCGCGCCTGATCCCTCGAGTGCGTCGCGATCCATATCGGCGGTCAACGCCTCATAGACCACTGCGGCACCGAGTTCCTTCAGCGCGTCTTTCAGATGACCTTCGAGCTGGCTCGTTTGATAGAGCAGCGCGACGCTCACCGGGTCTTCAGTAGCAGCAAGATTAGGCACGGCTCAACCTCAAGGTTTCCTGCACATTTCGGAGCAGATCGACTTCCTGGTACGGTTTTCCGAGATAGCGCTCCACACCGATTTCCAGCGCGCGCTGGCGATGCTTCTCGCCCGTGCGTGAGGTGATCATGATGATGGGCACCAGCTTCAGGCGCGGATCGTTCTTCATGTACGTTGCAAGTTCGTAGCCATCCATGCGCGGCATTTCAATATCGAGCAGCATGAGATCGGGAACCTTGTCTTGCAGCTTCTCGACCGCGTCCAAACCGTCCTTCGCGGTGATCACGTCCATGTCGTTGCGTTCGAGCACACGTGTCGTGACTTTGCGCATCGTGATCGAATCGTCCACGACCATGACCAGCGGGTTGCGCCGCTCTTCCACGACCGGTGCCTGCACAACCGGTGCGATGAAGCGCGTCTCCGTTCCGGACTCGACGTGCGCGGCACGCAACGCCACGAAGCGGCGCACCAGAGGGGCGAGGTCGAGAATCATGACCACCGAACCATCGCCCATGATGGTGGCGCCGAAGATTCCGGGGACCGAGCTGATCTGAGGACCTACCGATTTGACGACCACTTCGCGTGATCCGACCACGCCGTCGATACGTACGGCAGCCCGCTGATCGCCCGTGCGGGTCATCAACAGTGGCACCTGGGTCTCGTCAACCTGGCGAATTGCCGGTACATTCAGCAATTGCGGCAATTCGTAGATGTGGAATTCATCGCCCGAGTAGGTGTAGATCGGGTCAACGTTCAACAGGCGTCGTTCCAGATCGTCACGTCCGATTCGCACCACACCCAGAACCGAAGACATCGGTATGGCGTAGATGGACTCACCGAGCCGGACCAGGATGGCCTGGGTTACCGCCAGGGTGAACGGCAGCCGGATCGTGAATACCGATCCCTTGCCCCGCTCGGAATCGATCATCAACGAACCGCCCAACTGCTTGATCTCGTTGTGCACCACGTCCATGCCGACGCCGCGCCCCGCAAGCTGGGTTACCTGCTCCGCGGTAGAGAAGCCGGTCTCCAGAATGAATGCGTAAAGGTCACGATCGGACAATTGCACGTCCGCGTTGAGCAAGCCGCGCTCGATCGCGCGGCGGCGAATCGCGTCACGATCCATTCCGCGACCGTCGTCAGAAACGCGCAGCACGACTTCCGTCGCTTCGCGACTCACCTGAATAGTGACGGTTCCTTCGCTGTTCTTGCCGACCTTCTGCCGGTCATCCGGCGTTTCGATGCCATGCGCCAGCGCGTTCCGCAACATGTGTTCGAACGGTGCCTTCATGCGTTCCAGCAGGTTGCGATCCATTTCGCCCTGCGCACCTTCGACCTTGATTTGTGCGCGCTTGCCGACTTCCTGCGCGGCCTGCCGCACCGTGCGTCGCAGCGATGGCACCAGCGAATCGAAAGGCACCATGCGGGTGCGCATCAGTCCTTCCTGCAGATCCGAGCTGACGCGCGATTGCTGCAGCAACAATGTTTCCGACTGGCGGGTCAGGTCGTCAAGCAGATTCTGAATCGACACCAAGTCCGAAACCGACTCGCCGAGCGCGCGTGACAGCTGCTGCAGCTGCGAGAAGCGGTCGAGTTCGAGCGGATCGAATGTGGTCTCGCCGGTTTCCTGATGCTCGCGCTGGTAGCGCGCGATGATCTGCGCTTCCGTTTCAATTTCCAGTTTGCGCAACTGTTCACGCAAGCGCGAAACCGTCTGTTCGAATTCGACCAGGTTGAAGCGGAAATTCGTGACCTGCTGCTCAAGCCGTGAGCGATAGATGGAGACTTCGCCGGCATAGTTCACCAACGAGTCGAGCAGATCCGATCGGACGCGGATCATTTCCTGCGGTGCGCGCGGCTCTTCCTCGTCGAGGGTCGGAATGCGGTCGCGTGCGGTGGGGCGTTTCGCGAGCTTTTCGGGTGCGATTGGCACAACGACCGCGGCCGCCGGAGCGGGTGCTGGTGCGGTCGGACCGCTTTCCTCGTCGCCCCGATCCGTGGCCGATTGCTGGACGACTACCGGCTGCGTCGCCTGTGCCGCCAATGCCGCCGCATGCAGTTGCGCGGACAAGCTTCCGTCGACCAGTGCTTCGAAGCGCGCGATCGCGTGTTCCGGCATGGCGATCGCCTGGCGATGCGCGACGCGTTGCACGAGTGAATGAAGGCGGTCATAGCCTCGTTCGAACGACTCAACCGTGGCGCGATCCATGCCACGTCGTCCCTCGGAAATGGCCTCCAGCAAGGACTCCATTGCGTGGGAGAGGTCGCCGATCGGGGCGAGGCCTGCCATGCGCGCGCCACCCTTGAGAGTATGCAGATCACGCTGCATGCCTGTGACGATTTCACGATCGTGGCGCGAGTCGCGCAATCGCGCGATCAGTGCGTCCGAGTGATCGAGAATATCAGCGCCTTCCTGCACGAAAATCTCGAGCAGATCTTCATCCATGTCCGGCAGGTCCAGCTTGCCGTCCGGCTGAAGGTCGTCCGCGATCGGCGGCAAACTGGTTTCCTCGATTGCCTGGATCGTACCGCGGCCCCCGTCCGCCTCGGGAGTGGCCGTCTGGCTGTCGAGCATGGCCGCCGACACGCCCGGTGCAGGTTCCTCGGCGAGGTCCGTGTGGATGGTCTCGGAGGTGACCGTCGCAATGTGCTCCGACATCGTTTCAATGCCGAGACGCGGAATTTCGAGTTTGGATTCCGCACTATTGTCAATAAAGGGACTTGTATTGGTTGCCGCGTCGTCCAGATTCCGTACTTCGATCGCTGGCAGTTCATCGAACCGCGGAGCGGATTCTGCGTCGACATCCATCTCCGCACTCAGCAACGCGTCGAATTCCGCCTGCTCGTCGGCGGAAAGCAGAATTGAATCGAAATCGGCTGGTTGGGTCGCTTCGGCAGCGGACGGCGAGGTCGAAAATCCAACCTCATGCTCCTGGCTGCCGGTTGCCGGCAAATTCTGATCAAGGCTATCGGCGAGCAGCGCGTCGAATGCGGCATGCTCATCGCCGGACAGCACCGTTGGGCCATCAGCGACGAGCTCAAGGCTTTCGATCACCTCCAAACCGTCCCACGACGTCGTTTCGGCAATCGCGTCGACGCTCGGGATCGCGGTATTGGTGCTCGCTTCGAGCGGCTGGGGTTCCGGCAGATCTTCGAACGCCAAATGCTCGGTTTCCATGCTCAACGATTCGCTGACCGGCTCGCGATCTGGATGGCGTGCAGCGTCGTCTTCGAATTCGTCGAGCAGGCTTAGACCGAGTTCTTCATCGGCCGCGTCGTCAGATACGCCGGATGACCGGATGGCCGTCTCTTCGTGCGCGGCGCCATCAAGGTCGCTAAACATCGCGCTGGAGTCGAGATCGAGCAGCGCGGTTTCCGGGAGCGGGAATTCTTCATTCGCGGGCGCGGAAAATTCGTCAGGCGACACACCGTTCGCTGAATCGTCGGTCGCTTCGTCATAAAAGATGTGGGCGAGATCCGGTTCCGGCAGATCGCTGCTCAACGCGACGATCCGCTCAGCCAGATTTTCTTCGTTGGGGAACTGCGGTTGCGGCTTTTCCAGTTCCAGCATCACTTCGCGCACCAGACTGCTGGCGTCGCGCAAAACCGCGAGCCCGATAGGACCCGGCGCCGCTTCCCGCGCACGCAGCCGCTTGACGTATCCCTCCAGCGGCGCGAGGACATGTCCGATGACCGGGATATCGACCATGGCGATCGCGCCATGCAATGTATGCACTGCGCGAAGCAAGGTATCGGTCGCCACGGGCGATGCATGGGCCGATGCATCGACGAAGCCATCGACGACAGCCAGATGCTGCGCCACTTCGCTGCGCAGAATGTCGAACAGCACGGGGTCAATGTTCGGCAATAGACCAGAACCCGGCAACTCCGCCGACTCGCCAAGTACCGCGGCGATTTCACGTTCCGGAATCTGAAAGTCATGGCTCAGATTGACTGTTTCGCTCAACTCGACCGCCGGCTCGATACGTGTAGACATCTCCACATTGGTGGCAACGACCGGTACTTCGACTGGCACGGCGATGGTGCGCTTGACGATACGCTTGACGGTTCGCGTGCGCGGTCTAGCGGGGGTCAGCCACGCTTCTTCGCCGGCAGCGAGTCGATCCGCAACAGCCATGATGCCGGCGATGTCGGTCGTGGGCGCGCCTTCGCCGCGCAACGCCGCCAGCAATTCCGGAAGCGCGCCGATGGCCTGATCCACCAAACTCACTGCCGCAGGTCCAGCATGCACGGTCTTGTCGAGAACGCGATTCAGCATGTTCTCGACTTTCCAGCTGAATTCGCCGAGCGCCATGGCGCCGACCAGTCGCCCAGACCCTTTCAATGTGTGGAACGAGCGGCGCACCGGCTTCAGTCTTTCGAAGTCGTGAACGTCACTTTTCCACAATGGCAAATGGCGATTGAGGTTGTCGATTTCCTCCTGGACTTCTTCGACGAATACTTCGCGGATTTCCTCATCGATATCATCGGAGGCAACCGCCTGGAAACTCGCGTCGCCCATACCGTGGCTGGGCGCATCGTCGGTAACTTCTTCCTCGACTTCTTCTTCAACTTCGATATAACGAAACTGCGGGGCGGCAACGTCGGGCGGCGAAGTCGGCTCGGTTTCGGTCAAACGAAGACCGGTCAAATCGTGCATGCGTTCCGGCGTCGGCGGGTTCTCACCGATCAACAACGCATCCAGATCCGCGCCCGGCGCGATTTCCACGGCGACGTGCAACTCATGCGTGTCATCCGTATCGATGCGCTCGGGTTCGGCCAGCGCCAACGGCGCCACGTCCGGCAAGGTGGCGCCGACTCTCGCCAAATATTCATCGAGTTCGCCGTCCGGCATCATTTCGATCGTCGGCAGCTGCGAGTCGGACCCGACCTCGCCCGTGTCCATGCGCAACGCTTCGCTACGGGTCTCGGTAATCGTCTCGCCGAACGACAGGAACTCGCCAAACTCGGACGCGTCCAGGCGCGCCGGCTCGGCGGAAACAGCACGCTCGTCATGTGTCGGCGCGAGGTTTCGCGCGTCGAACACATTCGAAGTCGCGCCGGCGCCAGCCGGGGTACCGCTCGGGGCCGACGCGGGAATTGCCGGGCCCTGCGCAGCGGGAGCAGGCTCCTTGGCACTGGGAAAGGCGCCCCCGTCCGGCGGCGGTTCCGGCATCGAACCATCGTCCTCGGGAACCGGCCAGTAACCCAGCGACTCGAGGCTCAACCGCGTTACATCGAGAATCTTTTCGCGTCCGGCGCGCTGATCGCGGGTGGCTTCGAGATAGTACTCGAGCGAGGCGATCGTATCGGCCAATTTGTCCATTTGTTCCGCCGTCGGCACACGCCTCCAGCGCAACAATTCCACTTCAATAAAGCGCACCAGTCCATGCATCAGATCGGACGGCTGATTCAGATCGAGCATTCGCAATGCACCGGATACTTCTTCCAGCAGACGCGGAATCTGTTCAACCTTGACATGGTCCCAAGGCGATTCAATGAACGCGACGATGTCGTTCTTGGCCTGAGCAAGATTGACGGTTGCTTCTTTCATCAGCGCATCAAGAATCTTGCGTACCTCGGCCTTCGGCAGTTCCATGCCGGTCTTGCCAGTGTCTTCCGGCGTATCTGCGCCGAGGCGCTCGATATGGTCGTCCAGCGAGGCTTCGATGTAGAGCAACGCTCCCGCCACGTCCAGCAGCGTGCTTTCGTCGGTCGGCCGGGTCTTGTTGGCGATTTCTTCGACGATCTGCCGCTGTTCGATCACCACGCGACGAGGCACGCCGAGACCCAGCATGCCCAGCGTGTCACCGACGCGATCAAGCACGTCGACCTGGGCCATCAGTTCGGCAGGATCGCTGTTCTGGGCGCGCAGGAAAATGTCCAGCGCTTCTTTGACCCGGACCAGATCGTCCTTGATGGCCAGCGAGACCGTATCGAGCAAGGCGCGGTTGTGCCCCGAGATTGAACCCTTGGCGTGTTCGAGTTCCTTGTCGGTTGGCAACAGCGAAGCCAGCTTGAACGTGCGCCGGACTTCGTCGATCTGTGGGCCGCCGCTCTGCGCGTGCGCAACGTAGTAAAGGAGATTTTTCAACAATTCACGCGGTGGAGCCGCCTGGAAAGCGCTCTCACCGCTGTCGACCAAACGTTTGATTTCGCGGTCGACCTTGCCAAACAGAAGTCGGACCGCCGGACTCGGGTCGAGCCCCCCCATCTGCACCCCTTCGAGCACTGCGCCGCCGATCCACCAGACGCGGCGCGCGTTGTCGGCGTGAGACAGTGCGAGTACCCGGCGCAAGGCATCACTGAGCTTTTCGGCTTCCACTTTTGGATCGGTCGCGCGCAGCCACTTCAGCAGGCAAACCTGATAGATCGTGCGCAACTTGCCCAGTTGACTGGTCAGATCCGCTGGTGTCAACGCCTGCGCTGCACCGTCCGCATTGGGCGGCAACGGCAGGCTGAGGTCGGGTGAAAACAACACGCTTTCGGAGAACAACTCTTCGCCGCGGCAGGCGCGCAGATCGTTGAGCAGCGGCAGCAGGACAATCGGAATGTCCTTGTGTCCACTTTGCAAACGTTCCAGATAGTCTGGAAGCTGCACAATGCCGCGCATCAGCACGGAGTAAGCATCATCCTTCTGGCGGATTTCGCCGTCGAGCAAGGCCTGGGCCAGGCGCTCCATTTCCTCCACGATCATCGCCGCGCCGTACAGCTCGACCATGCGCAAGGTGCCCTGCACCTGATGCAGATAGGTCGCGCAGAAGCGCATCAGGCTTGAGTCGGCAGGCTCATCGACGTACGCCTCAAGCGCCTGGCGCGCCTGCTTGAGCGTCTCGTCCAGCTCCTGCTTTACCCAATTGAGGGTGGTGAAATCGATATCGTCTTGCAGTCTCATTGCGCTTTCTCTCAGCGGTTGCGCAGGAAGGCGAGTGCCTGCCGATGCGGCACGCGGCTCATTTGTGAATGGGCGAAGTTGGTCACCTCGCCCGGACCCAGCACCAGCATACCGCCGGGTTTGAGCAGTCCCGCCAGCGCCGCAAGCAAGTCGCGGCGCCGTTCCCTGGCGAAATAAATCAATACATTTTGGCAATAAATCAGATCCAGACGCTTCAGCGGCGCACGCGCCACATCGAGCATGTTGAACTGGGCAAATCCAACGCGCTTTTTCAGCGTGTCACGCAACGCAAACGTATCGGCGTCCAGTTCCTCGACGTAACGCTCGCGATAGTCCGGCGGGATCTCGGCCAACCGACTGCGCGGATACAGTCCATTGCGCCCGACCGCCAGCGCGGGTTGGCTGACGTCTGTCGCGGTCACGCCGAAATAGACCCGCGCGTCGCGGATCGCGGATATGTGCCGATCCAATACCATGGCGAGCGTGTAAGCCTCTTCTCCGGTCGCGCAACCAACGCTCCAGGCGTGCAGGGCGGTCTGGCTTCCACTCTGGACCACCCGCGGCAACCACTCATTGGCGATGAGATCGAACGATGGCGCATGGCGGAAAAAATGCGTCTCATGGACGGTCAGCCGATCGACCAAGGTGATCCATTCGATCGCGCCCTCCGGTACTTTGTGCAAATCGAGAAAATAGTCCTCGAAACGCACGTGCCCCGTTTCGCGCATGCGTCCACGCACCGCGGTTACCAGAAACGCCTTTCGTGCGGGCGGGACAACTACGCCCGTACGCCGTTCGAGCAACTCTGCCCAGCGCGTGAATTCGGCGTCGTCCATGCCGGGCATGGCAGCGAGCGCCGACCAGTTGCCTATCGCCAGGGCCATGCGCGCGATTCACCTCATTCGTTACAAACCACCGACTCAGGTCGGCAGCTTGAAGTCCGCAACGGAACGCCGCAGATCCGCAGCGAGTTGGGCCAGATTGCCGATGGACTCGGCCGTCTGGCTCGCACCCAGCGAGGTCTGTGTCGTAATTTCCTGAATCACATTCATGGTCGCCGAAATATTCGTCGCGGCAGCAGACTGCTGACGCGCGGCTTCCGAGATGTTCTGAATCAGGTCTGCAAGATCGTTTGACACCTTTTCAATCTCACCCAGCGCAAGGCCGGCGTCTTCCGCCAGTCGAGCACCGGCCACCACTTCGGCGGTCGTCTGTTCCATCGAGCTGACCGCTTCATTGGTGTCGGACTGAATGGTCTGGACCAGGGTTTCAATTCGCTTCGTGGCGTTCGCGGATCGTTCCGCGAGTCGTTGCACTTCGTCCGCGACGACCGCGAATCCGCGGCCTGCCTCACCGGCGGACGCTGCCTGAATCGCAGCGTTCAATGCAAGAATGTTGGTTTGTTCCGCAATATCATTAATCAGTTCGACGATCGATCCGATTTCCTGCGAAGACTCGCCCAGTCGTTTGATTCGTTTCGACGTTTCCTGAATCTGGTCGCGAATCGAGTCCATGCCCTGAATCGTCTGCCGCACGATGGCAGCGCCCTTCGACGCGATCTGCACCGAGCGCTGCGCCACGTCGGCCGATTCGGCGGAGTTCTTCGACACTTCGTCGATTGACACGGCGATTTCGTTGATCGCGGCCGAAGCGGAGGTGATCTGTTGCGCTTGGTGTTCGGCAGCTTCCGCGAGGTGCATCGCGGTCGCCTGCGTTTCCTGCGCAGCGGCGGAAACCTGCACCGCCGTTTCGTTAATCGTGGTAACCAGGGAGCGGAGTGCCTCGACCGCGAAGTTGACCGAGTCCGCGATGGCGCCGGTGATGTCTTCGGTGACCGTCGCTTTGACGGTCAAGTCGCCTTCTGCCAGCGATCCCATTTCGTCCAGCAAGCGCAAAATGGCTTCCTGGTTGCGTTGATTCAGTTCGGCGGTCACCGAATAGCGGCGGCGTTGATCTCGAACCTGCGCGACAACGAGCAGCAAAGCCAGGAGGCCGGCGAAGAACGCCGCGCCGATGCCATACCAGATACTCGGGAACCACCGCTTGCTGGGCAAGGTCGCGATCTGCGTTGCGACATCATTGGCGCGCAATAGTACACTTTGAGAATCGGTGAAGATGTTGTCAGCGGCTTCTTTGACCTCTTGCAGGCCCGAGGCGGAGTCCAGGATCTTCTGCACTGGATCGGCCATTCCGGTCCACTTGGCGTAGATGTCGGTCAGAATCTCTTTGCCATTCGGATTGTCGAGCGCCTTGATGTTGAAATCCGGGCTGCCGTTGAGCAGACCATTCAGCACGGCTCCGTACAGACGCGCGTCACGGGAGAAACCGTCGGCGGCGGATTGCGCACCCTGACCGCCGAGCTGGATTTCCTGCACGCGACGGATCATGCGGTCGGCGAGCAACATCTGCCGGGTCGAAATCAGAACTTGTTGGGTCGTGCCGCCGCGATTCGTCAGAATGTTGACGACTTCGTCCATGCGCGAATTGAGAATAGGAATTTGGCCCGAGAAATCGGCCACCGTCGCGGCCGAGTTCAACACCAGCTCCTTGTTGCCAAGAATCTTGGTCGCGTTCGTGTTCAGCGCAGCCCATGCCTTGTCGAGATCCTGCAGTTGCTTGCTGACCACAGGTTCTTCGGAGTACGCCGGCATTCCGGTCTTGGCGTCGCCTTTCTTGAGACTCTGGATATACTGATCGACGGTGTTGCGCGTGGCTTCAAGTTCCTTGAAGGCCTCGATGTTGCCACCAGCCGATTGGGTTGCATATCGCGAGATCGACTGCGAGAGCACCTGAATTTGCGTGGTCAGCGCCACTGCTTTTCGATCGTCATTGGTCTTCTGGTTGAGCCAGAAGAAATCCACCGCCGCGAAAACGATCGCCAGCAGCAGTAAAACAATCAGCAAGGTGTTGGCGCCAGACGCGCGTTCCTTGACTGCCCCCGATGTCGTGCTCATGCCTTCACCTCAACCGCAAATTTGAGAACGATCCCGTTGATGCCACAGCCTCGCACGCGCGGGATCACGCCGACGCCTGAAGGAATTCCGGCGTACGCACCAGGGCTGCCATGCTGAACATGCCCCAGAGCACATCGCCCAATTGGTAACGCTCCGGTACAAACCGTCCATAGCGTGAATCGTCTTCTTCCTCGGCCTCTGAACGCTGCTCATCCGAAAAATTGCGCTGCCCTATCACTTCGTCGACGAGCAATCCGACGATTCCACCGTGCTGACGTATCACCAGCACGCGGCTGGTATCGGCGATGGTCGTTCGCTCGGCTTCCACGAAACTGCGCAAATCCACGATGGGAACCAGATTGCCTCGCACATTGGCGACGCCAAGCAGCCAGGGACGGGTGCCAGGAACGATGGTGAGTGGAGGAAAGGTCAGGATTTCGTTGACTTCCGAAATGCTGCTGACCAAGTGGCGATTGCCGACGCGAAAACCGATGCCTCGCCAAAGGCCTTGTGCCTCGACCTCTTCGGGCATGCCGGCGACATGCGCAAGACTGCGCCGCTCGTAGTCGGCGAGCACCTCAAAGGGCGAAAGCTGGAGCGTGTCGGTCGTTGCTGACATGTCGGAAACGCTCAACTCGGCAACAGGTTCTGGATACGGGCGAGCAATTCCTTCTCACCCACCGGTTTCGTTACAAAATCCTTGGCGCCCTGGCGCAATCCCCACACCCGATCCGTCTCCATCGACTTCGTGGTAACGATCAGAATCGGAATGTCCGCCGTGGCGCTGTCCCGGCTCAAGGTGCGCGTCGCCTGGAAGCCATTCATGCCGGGCATGATGACGTCCATGATGACGAGATCCGGATGTTCGCGTTTGACCGCAACGATGCCTTCCTCGGCGTTCGCCGCGCTGCTGACGCGGTGACCGGCCTTTTCAAGCAGCGTGGTAAACACGCGGATGTCCGTTGGTGAATCGTCAATAATCAGTATGTGGGCCATCGCTCCCCCTGTAAGCGCCATGGCGTTTCCGATCCGCAAATCCTATTTCATATCCACGTGACGCCGGATCGCGCCGAGCAACTCTTCACGGGTAAATGGCTTGGTCAAATACTGCTCCGACCCGACGATACGGCCTCGAGCCTTGTCGAACAGGCCGTCTTTCGACGACAACATGATGACCGGCGTGGATTTGAACATCTGGTTGTTCTTGATCAGTGCACACGTCTGGTAGCCATCCAATCGCGGCATCATGATGTCGACAAAAATAATGTGTGGTTGCTGGTCTGAAATTTTCGCCAGCGCCTCGAAACCGTCAGTGGCGGTCACGACGTCGGCGCCCTCCTTCTTCAGCAAGGTCTCCGCAGTGCGGCGTATGGTCTTCGAGTCATCGATGACCATTACCTTCATGCCACTAAGGCTGCCTAGTTTCGTCGCTTCTTCCACGTACCCTCCACCGAGCTGGTCTGCGGCACGGGAAACACCCCATGCACGACTCTTGCCACTCATCCACTGCGACGATGAATCCCCGCCGATGTACCGCGCTATGCTGACCCGCGCCGACACAAGGGTTCAGGGCTGTTTAACCAAACATAAGCAAATCTGTCAAGTTAATCACGTAAGTGACTGCCGCTATTCCGGAAGGCGCACCGTGAAAACCCTTCCACCAGCCCCCTCCCAAACCGCGATGCTAGTATAGACCCGCGACACGCCCATGGCGCAGTGGCTTGCGCCAACCCGAAACTTCCGGAGTAATTCCCCGCATGGTTCGCACTCTCGCCGTGCTGATGGACCCCATCGCCGCGATAAACCCCAAGAAAGACTCCAGCTTTGCCATGCTGCTCGAAGCGCAGCGGCGTGGCTGGCAACTGCGCTACATGACCGCCGCTGACCTCGCATTGCGCAACGCGGAGCCTTGGGCTCGCTGCGCGCCGCTCACGGTGAGGGACCAGTCCGAGGACTGGCATACGCTCGGAACGTCCGAATGGACCGACTTGCGCACGATTCAGCTGATCCTGGCACGCAAGGACCCACCCTTCGATGCGCAGTACCTTTACGACACGATGGTACTGGAACAGGCGCAGCGCGCCGGGGTGCTGGTTGTCAATGACCCGCGCAGCCTGCGCGACGCCAACGAGAAACTGTTCGCGCTACAGTTTCCACAATGCAGCGCACCCACCCTGGTCGCCCGCGATCGAGCGGAATTGCGCGGATTCGTCGCCGCCCAGGGCGAAGTCGTACTGAAGCCGCTGGACGGCATGGGAGGCCGCGGCATTTTTCGTTCGCGGCATGGCGACCCGAACCTCAATTCAATCCTCGAAACGCTGACCCTGGATGGCCGCGTGTTCGCGCTTGCGCAAAAGTATATTCCACAGATCAGCGAGGGCGACAAGCGCATCCTGCTGGTCGATGGCGAACCGGTTCCGTATGCCCTCGCCCGCATCCCGCAGGGCGATGAATTTCGCGGCAACCTCGCTGCCGGCGGACGCGGCGTCGGCGTGCCGCTGAGTTCGCGCGACCGCTGGATTGCCGCGCAGGTGGGACCGGAGCTCAAACGCCGCGGCATGATTTTCGTCGGCCTGGACGTCATCGGCGACTGGCTGACCGAAGTCAATGTCACTTCCCCGACCTGCATCCGCGAACTGGACGCGCAATTCGGGCTTAATATTGCCGGTCTGCTGTTCGATTGCATTGAGGGCAAATTGGCGTGAGCAATCCCAATCCCGTTTCCCATGGCGATCGCTTTGGCGTAACGATGTTGTTTTCCCTGATCGCCCATGCGGTGCTGATTCTCGGCGTCACCTTCAGTTTTTCCGAGCCGCAGGCGCGATTGCCTTCGCTGGACGTAATCCTGATCCAGTCGGCAAACGCGCAAAAAGCGAGCAAAGCCGACTTCCTTGCGCAGAAGAACAATCAGGGCGGCGGCGACCGGGATGAAGCGCGACGCCCGACCCAACCCCTCTCCAGCGACGTTCCCAAACCAACACCCGGTATTGCGCCGCGCCCATTGGAAGCCGGCGCGCCGCGCGCCACGCCTCGCACCGAAGCGGAAATCCTCACCCAGCGTCAATCCGAGCTGAGCATCAGCAGCGATCGGCAGACTCCGGAGAATCCTGCGCTGAAGCAACCCACAGCGCGCGAGCTCATCGAAAAAGACGTCGAAATGACCCGCCTGGCGCAGGAAATCCAGCGCGATTCCGACGCCTATGCAAAGCGCCCCAAGAAAAAGTATATTTCTGCCAACACCAAAGAGTACGAATACGCGTCCTACATGGCGGCCTGGGTGGCGCGCATCGAACGTATCGGCAATCTCAACTATCCGGACGAGGCCCGACGCCAGCAATTGCATGGCGATGTGGTCCTGACGGTGACCTTGAACAAGGATGGCAGCGTCAAACGGATGGACGTGATCCAGAGCAGTTCGCACAAGCTGCTGGACGACTCCGTGCAGCGCATCGTCCAGTTGGCATCGCCATTTCCGCCGATCCCCAAGACCGGTGAAGACATCGACGAGTTGTATATCACCCGCACTTGGCGCTTTCTGCCGGGCGATATCCTGCGCAATCGTTGACCTGGCGGATCCATCCGGCACTCTGACGATGGCCGCACCGCGGCCGGAGCCGTACAATGGGACCATGCACACGCTGCCAAGCCTGACCAACCAGTTGTTGATCGCGATGCCGTCCATGCGCGATCCGAACTTTGCCCGCGGCGTCACATTCGTCTGTCAGCACAGCGACGAAGGGGCGATGGGTCTGATGATCAACCGATTGTCGGAATACCGGCTCGGCGATGTGCTGGCGCAGATGAATCTCAGCTCGCAGCGTCCCGACGTCATCGACGCCCCCGTGTTGATCGGCGGCCCTGTGCAACCCGAACGCGGCTTCGTATTGCACACGCCAACCGGAAGCTGGGAATCGTCATTCCGCATTTCCGACCGTATCTGCGTGACGACGTCGCGGGACATCCTGATCGCCATCGCAGAAGGCAACGGTCCGGAACGCGCACTGGTTGCATTGGGATATGCCGGCTGGAGCCCTGGACAACTGGAGCAGGAATTGCTCGACAACGCCTGGCTTACAGTTCCGGCGCACGAGCGCGTGCTGTTCGATACCCCGCTCGAAGAACGCTGGGATGCCGCGGCGGCGACGGTCGGCGTCAGCAACATGGCGCAATTGACCGACTATGCTGGTCACGCCTGACGCATCCGTCGGCATTCTTCTGGATGCCTCGCCCAAGGCGACGCACGCTTCCGCAGCGCCTTGCCAGTGAACGTCATCGGTTTCGACTACGGCAGCAAGCTGATCGGCGTCGCTGTCGGCAATCGGATCACGCGCAACGCACGACCCATTGGCATTCTTCACAATACGCAAAATGGACCCGAGTGGAATATTCTCGAAGGCTGGCTGAAGGAATGGCAGCCCGAGGTGCTGGTGGTGGGGCTCCCGCTCACCCTCGATGGCGCTGAACAAGCGGCCAGTCGCGCCGCGCGCAACTTCGCCGAGTTGCTGCAACGCCGCTATTCGCTACCCGTGCATGCAGTGGATGAACGCATGAGTTCGCAAGAGGCGGCCCGTCGTTTCGCCGCGCGCCGCGCGAGCGGGCAGGCGCGACGCAAGCAAGGCGCGTCGATCGACGCGGTAGCCGCAGAAGTCATCACCGAAACCTGGCTCGCAGAGAATCCATGATCCCCGCGCAACTCTCCACTCAACGCCGAATGCGCCATTTGATCACCCTCGAGCACATGCCGCGCGAGCAGATCGAAAATTTGCTCGATCGCGCCGATGCGATGCGCTTGGCCACGGCCGCGCATGGAACCAAGCTCGACCTGCTTGCGGGACGCACCGTCGTCAACCTGTTTTTTGAAGCATCGACGCGCACGCGAACATCGTTCGATCTGGCGGCAAAGCGCCTCGGCGCCGATGTCGTGAATTTTGATATTTCCAACTCCTCGACGATCAAGGGCGAAAGCCTGGTCGATACACTGCATACCCTTGAGGCAATGCGCTGCGACGCCTTCGTCGTACGGCACCGGGAAAACGGAACTGCCGAGTTCCTGTCGCGGCACACGCGCAGCGCGGCCGCAGTAATCAATGCCGGCGACGGAAATCACGCGCACCCAACCCAGGGCCTGCTCGATGCGTACACAATACGTCGCCACCGCGCGGATTTCTCCGCCCTGCGGGTGACCATATGCGGCGACATCCTGCATTCCCGCGTCGCGCGCTCGGACATTCATGCCTTGCGCACACTCGGTATCGGAGAATTGCGCGTCTGCGGCCCGGAAAATCTGCTTCCGCCGGATAGCGACATGCCGGGCTGCCGGATCTACTCGGATTTCGACGAGGCGATCGCCGACGTCGACGTGGTGATCATGCTGCGTCTCCAGAAAGAGCGCATGAGTCTTGCCCAAGTCCCATCCGAACAGGCCTACTATGCCCGCTACGGCCTGGACGCACGGCGCCTGCGCCTGGCGCGACCTAACTGCCTTGTCATGCATCCGGGCCCGATCAACCGCGAGGTGGAAATTGCTTCCGCCGTGGCTGACGGCGCACAGTCGTGCATTCTGGAACAAGTAGGCAATGGAGTGTTTGTACGCATGGCCGTGCTCGCCGATCTGCTTTGCGCCTGACGAAATGCAACTTTCGTCCTTTCAATAGAAATTTCTAAATGGATATTTCCATGTCAACCATTTTGCGTCAACTGAGCGTTCCGGCTTTTGCCCTGCTGCTGGCCGCCTGCGGCAAGAGCGCTGATCCAAACCTTCCATTGGCCTATGTGCCGGCTGACTCCCCCTATGTGTTTGCGAATGTCGAGCCCGTGCCGAAGGCGGTGATCGAACAATGGATGGGCAAGATGCAGCAGGTATGGCCGCTGAGCCTGGCCATGTATCAGCGAATGCTCGATGGCGCGAAGGATGTGGATGAGCCCACCCGGCGCACCGTCAGCGCCATCCTGGAAGAATTCAAGGCACACGACAGCCTGGACAAGCTGCGCGAAATCGGCATCAAGTTTGATGCACACATGGCGATTTATGGGATCGGCCTGATCCCGGTGGTGCGCCTGGAACTCGCCGACACGACGGCGTTCAAGGCCGCTGTGTCGCGAATCGAGGCGAAAGCGGGTGCGAAACTGGTGACCGCCAAGCTCGGCGAGCAGGAGTATTGGCAACTCGGCAACGACAAGCTTGTCGGCATTGCGGCCTTGATCGACGGCCAGCTCGTCCTGACCTTCGCGCCGAAGGATGCGAGCGAAGGATTGCGCAAGCAACTGCTCGGCATCGAGCGCCCCGCGAAGAGCATGCTCGATGGCGATGCCCTCGGTGCGTTCAATCGCCAGCACGCCTACCTGCCGTACGGATCCGGCTACGTGGATTCCGCCCGGGTCGTCGAATTGGCTGTCGGCGAGCCAAACGCGGCACAACGCGAATTCGCCGCAGCGATGGGGGCACCGTCGGTAGTTGCCAACGCGGTTTGCCATAAGGAATTCTTGGACATTGCCCACAAGTTTCCAAGGCTTGATCTTGGCTATTCGGAACTTTCCGCGCAGCGCATGAGCATTCAGGCCCTGCTTGAGTTGGAGCCCGCGCTGGCCTCTGCGGTGAGCGGAGCTGTCGGTGTTGCGCCGGGCAGCGGTGGGCCGATCGAGGGAATCGTCGATTTTTCGCTGGCGATGCCAATCCTTAAGCTCAAAGACTTCTGGCTCAAGCAATTGGGTGCAGCTGCCGCTGCGCCGTTCGCCTGCGCGGAGTTGGCCGAACTCAACACGAGCATCAGTGAATCGAAGGGCAAGCTGGACACGACCATTCCGCCGCCACTCAGCGACTTGACGGGCGCACGGATCAGCCTGAGCCGCTTTGCGATGGGAGCCGACGGCAAGCCAGACGGCAGCGGAAAGATCGTCGTCGGCCTGACCAATCCAATGGGTGCGATTGCCATGGGACAGCTCGCGGTACCGCAACTCAAGGACGTCAAGTTGAGCCCGGATGGCAAGACCGTAGCGCTGCCGGCGGACCTTGCCGCAGGCTATCCCCCGCTGTTCGCTGCCATGAGCGACAAGGCGATTGCGATTGCGGTCGGCAAAGACGAACAGGCAACGCTCAGTACCTTCCTCGCCGCACCAACCTCAAAGGACGCGGTGTTCATGCGGATGGGGTTTACCGGCGAATTTTATGGCCTGCTGGGCGACTTCATGCAGAAAGCGGTCAGCTCCATGCCGGAAGAGCAACGTGCCATGATGGCGGAACAGGGCAAGCTGTTCGCGTTTTATCGCCAATGGTTGCGCACCGTCGAAATCAACCTCACCGCAAAAGACAGCGGCATCGAGATCCGTGAGACGGTTGAATTCAACTAATCAATAATTGAGTTTATACAGAAAGTCGCATACGACAGCGGCGGCCAGAAAAGCGTGAGCCCGGCGGGTGATTCACCCACCGGGTTCGCGGCATGACAACTCAGCGTGATTGGGCAATGCAGCGGCAATACGCAATTGCGTCAAGCGGGTTCCCAGCGGAACTCCAGATCCTCGCGTCCGGCAAGCGCTTGCCGAAGCACGCCGAGTAGCGCCGCATCGGCGCCACGTTCCGCGAGAAAATCGAGCGAATCGCGATCCAGGTAGTAATCACGATCGGTGCTCGATTCCTCTTCGAAGGCATCGATCACGAAATCCAGCTGGCTTCGCTCAAGACGGCCTAGTTCGCGGCCGTCGTACTTGTCGATCAGGCGTATCTGGGAGCCGGACACGGGGCTCAGGTTTCCATGAGTTCGACGCCATCCAGGCCCTGACTCAGGGTATGCGCATCGCCACCCTGGGCCAGCTTGATCCTCAGACGCACCTCGTTGGCCGAATCCGCGTGACGCAGTGCGTCCTCATAGGAAATCTCGCCAGACTGGTACAGTTCGAACAGACTCTGGTCGAATGTACGCATGCCGAGATTGCCGGACTCCTTCATCACGTCTTTCAACTTATGGACCTCACCCTTACGGATGTAGTCCTGCACCAGCGGTGTACCGAGCATGACTTCCATTGCCACGCGGCGCGCCTTGCCGTCCGGCGTGGGGATCAATTGCTGTGCGACAACGCCTTTGAGATTCAGCGACAAATCCATGAACAGCTGCTCGCGGCGATCTTCACCGAAGAAGTGGATGATGCGATCCAGCGCCTGATTGGCGTTGTTCGCATGCAGTGTGCACAAACACAAATGTCCGGTTTCCGAGAAATTGATCGCGTGCTCCATCGTCTCGCGCGTCCGGACTTCGCCGATCAGGATGACATCGGGCGCCTGACGCAGCGTGTTTTTCAGTGCATTTTCCCAGGAGTCGGTGTCGATGCCGAGCTCTCGCTGAGTGATGATGCAACCTTCGTGCTTGTGCACGAATTCGATCGGATCCTCGATCGTGATGATGTGACCGGTTGAGTTCATGTTGCGATAGCCGACCATCGCCGCGAGCGACGTCGACTTGCCGGTACCGGTGGCGCCGACAAAAATGATGATGCCGCGCTTGGTCATTGCCAGAGTCTTGATGACCGGCGGCAGGCTCAGTTCTTCGACCGTTGGAATCTTGGTTTCAATCCGACGTAACACCATTCCCACGCAATTGCGCTGGTAGAAGCACGAGACGCGGAATCGGCCCACTCCAGTGACGCTGATCGCAAACTGGCATTCATGCGTTTTTTCGAATTCCTCGCGCTGCGAGGGCGTCATCACGTTGAGCACCATGTCGCGCGACTGTTGCGGCGTCAGTGGTGTCTGGGTAACCGGACTGATGCGTCCGTGCACCTTGATCGACGGTGCGACCCCGGCCGTAATAAACAAGTCGGAAGCCTTCTTGTGCACCATCAATTTGAGGAACGAAGTGAAATCAACCGCACTCATGACATGACTCCCGAAAGTTCACGAACCAGCGTTGACGCTTCGGCCAGGTCGGAAGACCTGCCACGAATATCAGCGAAGGCAGCCCTCCGCAACGCTGACAGACCCATACCGCCCCGTCATATCACACTCCGGCGCGTCGGAAATGACGACCATTTCCGGTTCTCCCCTCACACGGAGCGACCCAGGCTCACTTGAAGCTTTCCTTACTCTTCGCATAAGTCATGGCCTGCTGACGCGTCACCAGACCACGCTTGACCAGGTCGAGCAGGCATTGATCCAGGGTCTGCATGCCGACCTGATTACCAGTCTGGATCGACGAGTACATCTGCGCAACCTTGTCCTCGCGAATCAGATTGCGGATCGCTGGCGTGCCGACCATGATTTCATGCGCGGCGATGCGCCCGCCGCCCACCTTTTTCAAGAGTGACTGGGAAATTACGGCGCGCAGGGATTCGGACAGCATCGAACGCACCATCGGCTTTTCGCCAGCGGGAAACACGTCGATGATGCGATCGATGGTCTTTGCCGCCGAACTCGTATGCAGGGTTCCGAACACCAGATGGCCCGTTTCCGCCGCAGTCAGCGCCAGGCGTATCGTTTCGAGGTCGCGCAACTCGCCGACCAGAATGTAGTCCGGGTCTTCGCGCAGCGCCGCGCGCAGTGCCTCGTTGAACCCGTGCGTGTCGCGATGGATCTCGCGCTGGTTGATCAGGCACTTTTGCGATGTGTGGACAAATTCAATCGGATCTTCGACGGTCAGGATATGCGCGTATTCGCTCTTGTTGACGTGATCGACCATCGCCGCAAGCGTCGTGGATTTGCCCGATCCCGTCGGTCCGGTGACCAGGATCAGACCCTGCGGCTGATCGATCAGTTCGCGGAAGATTTTCGGTGCGGCCAGATCCTCCAGAGTCAGCACTTCCGACGGAATCGTACGGAACACCGCACCGGATCCGCGATTTTGATTGAATGCGTTGACACGGAAGCGCGCCAGGCCCGGAATGTCGAAGGAGAAATCGCACTCAAGAAATTCTTCATAGTCGCGGCGCTGCTTGTCCGACATGATGTCGTAGATCAGCGAATGGACCTGCTTGTGGTCGAGCGCGGGAATGTTGATCCGGCGCACGTCTCCATCGACGCGGATCATCGGTGGCAGCCCCGCGGACAGGTGCAGGTCCGAGGCTTTATTCTTTACCGAAAATGCGAGCAGTTCGGCAATATCCATGCGCTTCTCCCAATGATGTCGATGCCACAGTCCGTGGGACTTGCTTGGGAGTATAGCTCGTCAATTTCCCGTCGGAGCACGTGTTTGGCATGACTTCCTGTGAAACTGCCTTCATCACCCTGCAAGCCCGCATCTCGACTGCTGCGACGCAACAGCCGGGGACGAGCGTACGACTCCTGGCGGTCAGCAAACTGCAGCCGGCAAGCGCCGTGCGTGCCTGTTCGGCTCTGGGCCAGCGGGCTTTCGGCGAGAACTATGTGCAGGAGGCACTCGCCAAGCAGCGCGACCTTTCCGATCTGAACCTCGAATGGCATCTCATCGGTCCTCTGCAATCCAACAAATGCCGCGACGTCGCGGAGCATTTCGACTGGCTGCAAAGCCTCGACCGTCTCAAGCTGATCGAACCACTGGCACATTTCCGGCCCGCGCAGCGCGCTCCACTCAACGTGCTCATCCAGGTCAACATCGACGACGAAGCGAGCAAGTCCGGTTGCAAGCCGGACCTCGTGCCGACACTCGCCGCGGCGATCTGCGCGCAGTCCCGGCTGCGCCTGCGGGGTCTGATGGCCATTCCCGCACCGATCACCGCTTTGCACACGTCAGGCAGTGCGTTCCGACATATGCGAAGTCTGTACGACCTGCTCAAAGCAAGCTATCCACAGGTGGACACCTTGTCGATGGGAATGTCCGACGATCTGGAACTGGCGATCGCCGCCGGATCGACCATGGTGCGGGTTGGCAGCGCGCTGTTCGGGGCGCGTTTGCCGCGCTAGTCCCGTCCGGTGACCATGACTCCTGCCGCTATCCCGCGGGCCTGCCGAGTCGTTATGCTTGCTGATCGTTCGCCACCTGTGACAACGACATGCCCAGCGTCTTGCCCCACTCCGTCACGCCGACCAGGATTGCTTTCGTCGGCGGCGGCAACATGGCACGCAGTTTGATCGGAGGACTCTTGCGCACGGGATTCGACCCTGGCGCCCTGGCCGTCGCAGAACCGCACGCCGGATTGCGTGAAGCGCTGCAAGGTGATTTCGGCATCTGCACCACGGCGCAAAATAGTACCGCCGCAGAACGCGCCGCCGTCGTTGTGCTCGCGGTAAAGCCCCAGGTCATGCGGGCGGTCTGCGTGGATTTGTCCGAAACCGTACAACGCGACCGCCCGGTTCTGCTTTCGATCGCGGCCGGCATCCGCATGCAGTCCATCGAAGACTGGGCCGGCGGCCGGGTGCCGGTGGTTCGCTGCATGCCAAACACACCGGCGCTGATCGGTGCCGGAGCGAGTGGTCTGTGCGCAAACAGCCATGTCGATCGCGCAGCGCGCGCGCTGTGTGAAACGATCCTCGGTGCTGCGGGCGTCAGCGTATGGATCGACGACGAAGCGCAAATGGACATCGTGACGGCGCTATCGGGTTCGGGGCCCGCGTATTTCTTCCTGCTCGTGGAAGCGCTCGAAGACGCGGCGGTCGCACAGGGACTGCCGCGCGAAACGGCGCGAAATCTGGCGACTCAGACCGCGCTCGGCGCCGGACGCATGTTGCGCGAAGATGGGGAAATTCCGAGTCGCCTGCGCGAGCGCGTCACCTCGCCAAACGGCACGACCCAGGCGGCATTGGAAGCCTTTGCCGCCGGTGGCCTGCGTGCTCTGGTCGCGACTGCCGTCGAGGCGGCAACACAGCGCGGACGCGAACTCGCAGCGGCGGCAGGAGATTGAGCGATGGGATTTCTGACCGACGTCGGCAGCATGCTGGTCCAACTGATCGGCGGCCTGTTGCTTTCCGTACTGGCGCTGCGAGTCGTTCTGCCGCTCGTCGCGCTACGCTTTTCAAATCCACTTTGCCAAATAATTTATAAATTTACTAATCCGGTAATCAGTCCACTGGCCCGCCTGTTGCCGACCTGGCGCAAGCTCAGCCTGGCAGCCGTGTTGCTTTTGTGCCTCGTCGCGCTGCTCGAAATCGTCATCTTGCTGAGTCTGGCCGGGTTCCCGCTGCAGGCCCCTCAAATCGTCCTGAGCACCCTCGGCAGCCTGGTGTATTTCATGCTCGGAGCCGCGTTCTGGGCGGTCGTCATCCGGGCCCTGATGAGCTGGTTCAGCGTCGACTACGGAAACCCGGCAGTCGAAGTGCTGTTCGCGATCACAGACCCGGTTCTGCGGCCTTTCAGAAAGCTACCCCCGCGCAACGTCGGCTTTGACCTGTCCCCTTTGTATGCGGGGTTCGTGTTGCGCATCTGCATGCGACTGATCGAGCATCTGATGGCCGGCAACGGCATTCTCATACTGCAATTGTGACCGCACATCGACCGACGAGGGTGTAGCATCGCCGTGTCGGATGCACGCGCGCGTAGCGCAGGCATCGGCGGCGCGGATCTTCGCCACGATGCCGACGTGCGGGCCTTGCGCATCGGTCCTCGTGCCGACCGGTGGACTGATTTTGTGGAGGTGTCCCCATGAAACTCATCTGGAAACTGGGACTGGCAATCGGGGTGGCGATCACCCTGCTGCTGCTCCCCGCGCGAGTACAGAGTGAACAACTGGAAACTTTTGATGGTTTCCTCGTGCACTACAACGCATTGAGCAGCGACCAGCTCCCGCCAGAAGTGGCCAAGACCTACGGCCTGCAGCGATCAAGCCATCGCGGCCTGCTCAATATTACTGTCCAGAAGGACAACGGCGCTGCAGCGGCGACCCCGCTCGGTGCGGTGGTCAACGCCTATGCCAGCAATCTCGCCGGCCAACGCACCGAGGTACCCATGCGCGAAATCAGGGAAGACGACGCGATCTACTACATCGGCGAATTTTCCGTGGCTGGCAGCGACACCCTGAGCTTCGAAGTGCGGATCAAACCGAGCGGAGCGAGCAGCTCGCACACGCTGAAATTCAGCAAGAACTATGTCACCGACTGAGCGTCCATGACCGATTCCGCAATGGAGCGCGTGCTGCTGATCCGCCACGCGCAAGCCAGCTTTGGCAGCGACGACTACGATCAACTTTCCGAGCGCGGACACGTTCAGGCTGAGCTGCTGGCGCGCTGGTTGATCGACGCTGACCTGGACATCCGGGCAGTGAGTGTCGGTGCGCAGAAACGCCACGCTCAGACCTTGCAGGCGATCGAAGCGGCGGCCTCATCTGCCCGTCGCCCCTTGCCCATTCCGGTCGTCGATACCGATTGGAATGAATTCGATCACGAACGGTTGCTGCGAGGCTATGCCGCGTGGGCGCCGCACGATCCCGATCTGGACACCTTGCAACACGGCAAGGAACCACACCGCCTTCAGGCATTGCTCGGGCGGGCGTTCCACGCGTGGAACGACGGTCATGTCGATACCCTGATGCCGGAGACCCTGGCTGCGTTTCGCGCCAGAGTTGCCGATGCCCATGCCCGCGTAAGCGATCGCTGCAACGGCGGAACCGCGCTGGTGATCAGTTCAGGTGGCGCAATTTCCCGTTGTGCACAAATGGCTACCAATCTCGATGAACCGGCAACGATCGCGCTGAACATGCGCCTGGCCAACTCAGGCATCGTCGAATTCGAACGACGTCAGGGCGCGTGGACGATAGCGCGCTGGAGCGATCTGCCGCATCTGGCCCATCCGGAGCACGCCCACTTGAAGACCTGGTACTGAAATGGGCGCGGCGAACCTTCAACTCGATGAAGTCGTCCTCGCGCGGTATCTGGAAAGCGCGCTGCCGGGATTCCGCGGCCCTTTGACGGCCACAAAATTTAAAGGTGGACAATCCAATCCAACTTACCGCATCGATGCGGTGTCGGGCTGTTATGTACTACGGCGGAAGCCGCCCGGCCAGTTGCTCGTTTCGGCCCATGCGGTCGACCGCGAATTCCGGGTGCTTGGCGCGCTGCACGGCGGAGACGTGCCCGTCGCGCAACCACTGCACCTGTGCCGCGACGACAACGTCATCGGCAGCATGTTCTACGTGATGAGTTTTGTGCCCGGCCATGTGCAATGGGATCCCGCCCTGCCCGACATGGATGCGGCAGCGCGGGCAGCTCGCTATTCGGCGGTCCTCGACGTACTGGTCGGGTTGGTCAAGCTGGACGTGACTGCCGTCGGCCTGGGCGACTATGCGAAACCCGGCAACTATTTTGCACGCCAGATCGCGCGTTGGAGCGAGCAATACCGCGCAAGCGAGACGGAGTCCATTGCCGGCATGGAGTCGCTGATCAGCTGGTTGCCGCATGCGGTGCCGCGCGACGAGGCTCGAATCAGCCTCGTGCACGGCGACTTCCGCATCGACAATCTGCTTTGGCACACCAATGCGCCGCCGCGCGTAGCCGCCGTGGTGGATTGGGAATTATCCACACTGGGACATCCATTGGCCGATCTCGGCTATTTCTGCATGGCATTGCGATTGCCGCGCAATCCGGTATTGCCCGGCCTCGCGGGAATCGACAGGTTCGCACTCGGCATTCCTGCGGAAACGCAGATGCTCGAACGGTTCGCTGAAGAAACCGGGCTCGACCCGGGCCACCATTGGCCGTTCCATCTCGCGTTCCATTTTTTCCGCCTCGCAGCCATTGCACAGGGTGTCTATCGACGCGCACTGCAGGGCAATGCGTCCAGCGAGCAAGCACTGCAAGCGGGCCAAATGGCGCGCACGATCGCCGAACTCGGTGCGGAAGTCGCTCAATCGCAATAGCGGCCGACTCGATGCGGCATGCGACGCCAGGCAGATGCGAACGGAACGCAGTGACCACCCGAACGGAGCCGTTCGGAATCTCGGAAGTCGACGAATCGGATGCGCCTAGCCCGACGGCAATAACCCCGCCGCGCCGAGTGCAAGCACGCGTCGCCGCTCCGGTTCGCTGAACGCGTGCAACAGTGCGAGCAGGCGCTGTTCGCGCAGCGAAGTCGCCAGCGTCGTGTCGCTCAGCAGCGCGGTACGCGCTCGGGCATACGCTGCGAGCCGCGACGACCAGTCAGCTTCCGCGCGATCCAGGTCGGCCAGCCGATCGGCCGCCGGCTCTCCCCACAACGCGGCCCGCTCGCCGTGCCGCGCAACGGCGCTGCTACCGCTGGCGGCAAGAAGTTCACTTTGTACCACAGCGAGCTGGAAGCCAGTGGCTTCCGCGCGCGCCATTTGCTTTGCTGGGCCCGATGGCACTTCGCCGTCGTTCGGCATAGCGCCCTGCCCTGCCTGTGCGGGCCTGGCACCACGTTGCTCGGCGAGGCGCAACAAAGTTTGCAGCGTGTCGGCTTCCTCTTCGCCGTACCAGGCATCTGCCAGGTCAGCCCCGAGTATTTGGCGGCGCAGTTCTGCCTGTCGCCGCAGATCACTGATCAGGTCACTGCTGCGCGCCAGCAACGATGCCTGATGCCGGCTCATCACGTAGCGGTCAAACAGGGCCATCGTCTGGATGCGCGCCGACTCG
This sequence comes from Tahibacter sp., assembly GCA_039934615.1. Taxonomy (GTDB): domain Bacteria; phylum Pseudomonadota; class Gammaproteobacteria; order Xanthomonadales; family Rhodanobacteraceae; genus Tahibacter. The sequence goes on along the minus strand of JBDTLV010000003.1, from coordinate 68,554 downwards.
TCAATATCGCGCCGCTCCTGCAACCATGCCAGCAAGTCGCCACGCAGGTCCTGCAGCCCCCGCTCGCCGAGGCGTTCGAGAAAGTAGTCGAACAAACGGCGCAGATCGCGGTCCGCGACAACTTTTCCCGACGCATCGACGCGAATGGAGCCGTCCACATCGGTATCTAGCAAGGAGTTGTTTTGTTCCTTTTGCGAGACGGACGGCCGTTCTGGCGAGATCGACTGGCGATCGCCTGCGACGGGCGGAAGGCTGCGGAGCGAAGTCGACGGTACGAGCGACGCCTGAACCTGCGCGGGGGACTGCCTCGCGTCCGGGCGGGTTGCAAGCAACCACCAGACGATCGGCGCGGTCAGCAACAGCGCAACCGCTGCGGCTGACCGCGATGCCGATTTGTGCGTCACCACGAAGAACTCAGAGACCCGCGTTCTTCAGGCGGTTGGCGTGACTTCGGTACACACTGGCCGGGTTTGACGAGAACAGACCGCGCAGACCCAGGACCTGGTTGACCTCGTCGAGATGATTCCAACCGTAGTCGTCGCGGATAACCACGCCAAGGTGGCTGGAACAGCGTCCCACCAGACCATCGTTGGACTCGAATCCAAAGAACAATCCGCCAGCGCCGAGCAACGCATCCGACGCATCAAACACGTTGGTCAGAACAGCGGTTCCGCCGAACGAGTAGTAGCGGATGCCGTTGACCACGGCAGCGCCCTGACCACAATTGGACGAAGGCATGCCTTGCGGGTGCAATGCGTTGAACGCAGCTGCGCCGCCGCTATTTAGCGAGGCGAGTGCACCGAGCGCATTTTGCGGATCGCTGTTTCCGGACAGCCAACCGAGAAAGGTCGACAGGGCGTCGACGAACCCCGCGACCAGAGGCCGCAGCGGCGAGCCCGGAGGCAGCGCAGAATTGAGTCCATCGGCGACCTTGCTGCCGGTATGCGGACTGCCGATCGATGTGATCGAAGCCACCAGATCAGGCCGCACCGAAGCCACATAGCGGATCGTCGGACCACCGTGGCTATGCCCGAACAAGTTGAATTTTTGATATCCGTACAAGGCACGCAGATGATCCAGATCGCGGATCAGCTGTTCGCCACGGACCTCGCTGTAGTTACTCGCAGAAACGCTCGCGACGTAGACCTTGGCGCCGCCCGAACGCAACTCGGACGGGATGCCATACCAGTAGTCGTAGACGCCAAGCAGTCTGTCGAAACCCAGCAGGCCGTGCACCAGCACGATTGGATAGCGCGTCTGGGTGTAGGTGTCCGCACTGGCGGGTGCGGCAATAACAAGACACAGGATGACGCCGAACAGGCGTCCGATAAGAGACCGAAGCATACTTCCCTCCAAGCATGGGCCGGTGAATTAGTGATTTTTTAGTTCGCCCCGCCGCCGTCGAAGACCCGGCAACCCGGACTGGCCGACTGTACGCCTGCGAATGGAGATTTTCAAACGTTTGTTTTATCTCGTCGGCAGGCGTCGTTTTTGCCCAAGTTCCGCCACCGCGGCGGTGCGGTGGTCGTGACAACGGAAGGCATCATACGCCGTCAAATCGGCACGCCCTTGCAAATGCGATCTCTCCGCGCCAGCATCGCGCGGCCACAAATAGGAAATACGACGATGCGCATGGCGTGGAGCGGATGCTGGCTGATGCTGATTGCAAGCGGATCAAGCGCGACGGGAGTTGGACTGGACGTCAATTTCTACGACGACTTCGAGGCGCCAACGCCCAGCGTATTCCGCCTCGGCGACCTGAAATTGCGCGATCCGCATGTTTTCTACAATGTGCCTGTTGGCAGTTTCAACATCTGCACTGATGTAACGGATGTCGCCACCTTGGGTCTGAATGCGCAGATTGCGGCCAGCCTGATTCAGGATTCCGATAGCAACGGCACGCTCGACAATAGTCCGTTGCTGGTGTTTCGCCCGCTGCGCGCTGACGCGCATCCTGCTCGCCTGCAATCACGCGCCGGCGATTGTTCGGTCGCCACGCCACGCACTTGCACTCCAGGCGTCGGTGCGATCGACACGCGGATCATCGAATCCTTCAATGTTGTCGCGCCCACCTACTGTCTCGAACCGATTGGCGGCACAACCAGCAGTTGGGGCGGTGGCGCCGCTGCGGTGCCACGTCCAACGGGTCTTTGTTACTTGAGCTCCGAAGCGGATCTCGTGCTGTCCGCTGGTGGACTTCCGATTCCGTTGTTCGACGCACAGTATGCCGCGCCCTTGCCCAATGTCCTGGCGGACGTTGGCGGAGGTTTGATGCGCGGATTTCTTCGCGAATCCGATGCTGCCCTGGTGATTGTTCCGATCAATGGCACGAACCAGACGCTCGCCTCCCTGTTGCCAGGCGGCGTGCAGAGTTGCAAGGCGGATGTGGCTGGCGGCAAGGACACATGGCTGGGTCAAAGCGGCTGGTGGTTTTATTTCGAATACCGCCAGGATCCGGTGCAGGCCACCGGCTTCTAACACAAATCTTCTTTGTGCTTTCGTCTATGCGGCGGCGTTTGCCGCCGCAACAATTGCCGAATGGAGCGCGTCGATGCCATCGAACAGCGCGGCAGGCCCGGGCTGGAGAATGATCGGCGACTTTATTTCCACCAGCTGACCGCGCTGCACCGCGGGTATCGCGTCCCAGCCAGGCCGCGCAGCAACGCGTTCCGGGCGGAATTTCTTTCCGCACCAGGAACCCAGAATCAGGTCCGGAGCGCGTCGCACGACCTCATCGGAGTCCGCGATGATGCGGTTTTTTGCCAGTGATTCGCTGGCGAGCTCCGGGAACACATCATCTCCACCGGCGATCCGGATCAGCTCGGCAACCCATTGGATGCCACTGATCTGCGGCTCGTCCCACTCCTCAAAGTACACTTTTGGGCGTAATGCCAATTGCGCCGCGGCCTCGCGCACGGCCTCCAGATGCGCCTCCGCGCGGCGCGCCAGCTGCTCGGCGCCCTCGCTGGCGCCGACCATGCCACCAAGACGCCGGATATAGGCAAGTATTCCCGCGACGGACCGGTGGTTGCTGATCCAGACCTCGACGCCAGCCTTGATCAGTTCGCGTGCAATGTCGGCCTGAATGTCGGAAAAACCAATCGCAAGATCCGGCTTCAGGGCCAGAATTTCATCGATCCTGGCGCTGATGAATGCACTGACTTTTGGCTTTTCCTTTCGCGCACGCGGCGGGCGCACGGTGAATCCGGAGATTCCGACGATGCGATCCTGTTCGCCCAGTGCGTAGAGGATTTCAGTCGGTTCCTCTGTCAGGCACACGATACGCCGCGGCCAGGCAACCTGCGAAAATTCGCTCACGGATAAAGCATCCGCTTGCTCCATTCGCCCGCTGCGCATTCGTACCGCATCCGTTCGTGGAGACGAAAGCGCGCGCCGTACCAGAATTCGATCACATCCGGACTGACGCAGTAACCTCCCCAGTGAGGAGGTCGAGGCACTTCACCATCGCGGTAGCGTTCTTCGACGTGCGCAATGCGCGCCTCGAAGTCTTCGCGCGATGGCAGGGTCTGCGATTGCAGCGAGGCCCAGGCGCCGACCTGGCTGCCGCGTGGACGACTTGCAAAATAGGCATCGGATACGCCGGCGGATACGCGCGCGACGGGTCCTTCGATGCGCACCTGGATTCCATCATCGATGCTTTTCCAGTGCAGGCACAGGGCGACCTGCGCGTGCTCCGCCAATTCTTTTCCTTTTGCACTTTCGTAATTGGTGAAAAATCGGAATCCCGATTCGTCAACGCTCTTGAGCAGAACGATGCGCGAATGCACGCGTCCCGCCGCATCCGCCGTCGACAGGCTCATCGCGGCCGGTTCCGGGTCAATCGATCCCATCGCCAAGGATTGCAGACGTGCAAATTCGGCGAGGGCATCTTGCAATAGCGACATTATTACTTTCCTTACTCACGTACGTGCAAAGCACGGATGAACGTCGTTCGACGGCAGGTTCCATCGTAGAGCCTTACCCCTCTACGAGACTCTCGGTCGCGCCACGCGTTGCATGACCCGCTCGAACTGGTCGAGATTCAATGGCTTGCTCAGATAGTGGTCCGCTCCCGCAGCCAGTGCCGCGCGGCGTGCCTCCTGCGTCGCGGAAGCCGACAGGGTAACGATGCGACCCAAATAGCCCTGTGCACGCAGCTGAAAGGTGGCCGCGTTGCCGGAGACACCAGGCAATTCGACATCCACCAGCAACACGTCCGGCAATTCGCGCAGCGTCGCTTCGACAGCCGCATTCGCGTCAGCGTAAAGGCTTACGTCGAATCCGCGATCACCGAGCAGAACCTCGAGCAGCGCAGCCACATCCGGATCGTCGTCAAGCACAATCGCGCTCCGCTGCTGAAGCACCGCACCGGTCGCCGAATCGCTGCCGGCGTTGACAGTCACCTCTGCAGTCGCCGCAGCAAGCGCAGGCAGGCTGATCGTAAAACAACTGCCCGAGTCGTCGGATTTGAGTTCAATATTCCCCTGCATCTGTTCGACCAGGCGCTTCACGATGCTCAAACCCAGTCCAGCACCCTTGCTGCCTTGCTGCCCACCACGGTTGAACGCCTGAAAAACCCGCTCGCGCAGTTCCGGCGCGATACCAATGCCGGTGTCGCGAACTTCGAGGCGCAATTCATCGCCGTGCCAGCCCATGGTCGCGCGAATTTCGCCTCGCTGGGTGTAGCGCACGGCGTTCGACAGGAGATTGATCGCGACCTGTCGCACTTTGACCTCGTCAACTTCCGCAGCGACCTCGGTAGCGCCAATACAACTGATCGAAAATTCGAGCTGCTTGTCTTCTGCCAGGGGACGAAACATCGCATCGAGATCGTCGCGCAGATGTGACAAATCCACAACGCCAGGATTCAGAAGGCCGCCGGATGATTCCGCTCGTCCATACTCGAGCAGATTCTCTGCCAAGGCGAACAGCCAAGTCGCGTTGCGGCGCAGCGCGCGCAACGCCTGTGTCGACATCGAATCGTTGTTCGAACCGCGCTCCAGCAAATGCAAATAGCCAAAGATCGAGGTCAGCGGAGTGCGGAATTCATGACTGAGCGTGGCGATCAGGGCGTTCTTGAGGCTGTTGGCTTCCTCCAGTCGGCTGCGTTGCAATTCCAGTTCGCTGCGCACGAGGCGCAAACGCGCAAGCACCTTGGACTTTTCGATGCTCGCAAGGCCAGCCTCGTTGCCCAGTTGCTGGTGACTCTGGCTGCGCGCGTGGTCTTCGGCCGCATCCAGCAACAGCACGTGGTTCAGCTCTCCGTCGGGAATCCGGTGCACATGCGCCACCTGCCCGTGGCCCAATTCCACAAACGGAAAATCCAGCACCTCGTCTGGAGCGGACCCGACAAAAAGATCGCGCAGGTTCTGGATCAGGTGCCCAGGGTCCCCGTCATAGCCGAACCGCTGCGAGTCGCCACTGACTTCACGGAGTTGCCATGCTCTGTCAAACGAGAGCAAAAGCGGGCGCGCGCGTTCGATCAGGATACGCTCAAGGTATCGCTCCGCCGCGGTTGGAAATCCTTTCATGAGATCAGACGCTTTGCCAGCTCGGCAAATGCCGGCTCGACGCCATCGCCGGTCTGGGCGCTGGTTTCGAACAGCGGAACGCTACGCCGCAGCTCGGCCAAGGTCGCCGACGCGACTTCCCAGCGATCGACCAGGTCGAGCTTGTTGACCATCAGCACGACCGCCGGATCCGTCAGCACTTCGCGAGCTTGCATCAACAGGCTCAACGCCATGCGCAAGCTGGCTTCGCGCGTGCCATCCGCGACCAGCAGGAGGCCCGTCGCACCGCGCAGGTAGTTCTGGCTGGAAGCATCGAGGACCCCTTTTCCGGCAATGTCCCATATTACCAGTTTCAACTTGCTGCCAGCTTCCAGACCGACGAGCTTGCTGTCGACTTTGACGCCGACCGTGGTCAGGTACTTGTCGGAAAATGTGTTGTGCACAAAGCGCGAGACGAGACTGGTCTTGCCGACGCCGAAATCGCCGAGCATGCAGACTTTGCGTGCTGATTCAGTCATGTCGCGCGCCCTTGATCACCATCGCCCGTAACCGGGCCGTGCGCCCTGATGCCAGGACCGATTGTGCCGCTTCCGCCTCGCTAGCCGCGCGCAACGCATCGGACGGCACGCCGCCACGCTGCAGCGCGGCGCATAGCCAGTCCGCACGCTCTGCGGGCAACCGCTGGTTGGCAGCTACGCTTCCCGTGGGATCATGATACCCGTCGCAGACCAGCGTGAGGCGCGATCCCAGCTGCGCGGCAAGCGCCGTCGCACGCAGAGCATCGCGCAGGATGGACTCGACCGCCGCTCCATTGTCCGGAATCAGATCGCGGGAAAATTCCACGCTGGCGCCGTCAAGGCGCCGCACCAGAACGGCCAGCTCCGCCTGCATCCCGGGGCGCGGATCCGGCGTGACTGACAAATCGCTGCTATCCACATCGACAATGCCGGCAACGCGGGTCGCGCGTTCGGCAATCTGGGCAATCCATTGCGCATCCGCCTCGCCCCGCACCAACAAGCGCCCCTCGCGGATCTCAAGACGAACTGAAGCGGGCGGCAGCAGAATTTTTTCCGCGCGGCGCAGCAGCAAGGGCGGATCCGTGGACACAAAGCCGCGCAGATCCATTTGCACGATGCTGCGCAGCGGCAGCATTTCAGTTAGCGCGGGCCCGGGTGCTTCGGCCAGCGGATCGAGCAAGCCGCGAATGTGCACTTCGCCGACTTGTGGACTCTCGACGCGATCCAGATGCAGGCCTGGCCAATCACGCAGGCGCTGTTCGATCGCGGTCATGTGCTGATGCCACATCCAGCCACGCCAGAGCCATGCGCCGAGGCCCAGCAGCACGACAATGGCCACCAAAAGCAGCGGCCAACGGCGTTTCGCGGGCCGCGACGATGTCGGATCCTGGCGATGCGCGGCACGCTGCAACGCGGACAGATCCCAGCTCTGGGCGCTGTCCGAATGCGGTGAGAGCGGGCCGCTCGACGGTTCGCCCGGTGCCGGAATGGTCTCGGCGTGCCAGTGCTCCAGGCGTTCGGCCAGCAGCGCGCGCAAGGATGCGGGAGGCACTCCGCGGAGGAAAACCGCGAGATTCGCGCGTGGCCCTTCAATCAACCACAGCAGATGCTCGCCGACACTGGCCGCACCAAGCGTTGCCTCGCTGCGCAGACCGGCGTCGCCGGCAACCGAATCGCGCACGAAGTCGCCGATGGCCGTCAGCATGCCGGCGATGGCGTCGCCATCCGGCTGCGCCAGATCCGCCGCCGAGCGGTGCAGCAACAGCAACCCGCTGTCGCGCTGCATCAGGAAAAGGTGGTCAATGCGAAAACTCAGCGAATGACGCAGCACCACATCGGCGTAGCTGCTTCCGGAACGCCACGCCTCGAAGCGCCAGCGCAAGCCGCGCGGACTCAGACTGGATTCGAGCGCCCGATTGAAGCCCTCGGAAAAATCACGCAAGGCCTCGGCAATGGCTTTGCGAATTGCCGGCCCGATCACCGGAAACAGCGCATCGACAATGGTCTGAGGCTGGTCGCGCACGGCGCTGCCTAGCGCGTTCGCCACCGGCACGGCCAAAGCGGCGGACAACGTCGCGGTATGGCCTTGCTGCTGGCTTTCGCGGAGCAACTCGGGCAATTGTCGCGCGATGTCGGCATGCGCCCGCTCGATGGCCTCCAGACGCCGCGCATGCGCCGCAAGGCGCGCCTCCGCGTCGCCAAGCAGCAGTTGCCTTAGCCGCTCGTAGTCGCTCACGGCGGGAGATGCCCGGTCAACGCTTGCCGGGAAGATCAAACTCGCCTTTCAGGCGCAGCGCCACCTCGGCCAGCAAGTTTGCGAGATCCTCGCGTCCCAGCTTTTCGCTGCGTAATTCGTCCTGGCTGCGAGATTGCGCCTGGGCAATGCGTGCCGAGTGATCCTTCAATGCCGCATCGAGCTCGGCAATCGCCTTGCGCAGGCGTTCATCGCTGGCGCTGATTTCCTGCACCACGCTCTCGATTGCATTGTTGATTTCAGTACGTTGCGTACGCGCCGCCTGCAGCAGGCGTGACTCCAGGTCGTCGACCGCCTTGGTTCGATCCACCGATTCCTGGCGCTGCGCCCTGACGAGCTTTTCGACCTGCTCGTCCAGGCGCTGCTCCAACGCGGCGCATCGACGCTCGTGATCCTGGCGCAACTGTGCGAGGTCAGCCTCGATCCGCTGATTGAGCTCCTGGAACCGCCGCTCGTAGTCGCGCATCTGTCCGCCGAACAGGATGTCGCGAATCTGGTCGACATTGCGATCCGCTGCAACGGGCTCGGCAAGCGGATGCTTTTTTTCGTTCATGCGCGGACTCCGTATGCCTTTGAGCGCCGGGGCGGCGGTGCTGCCGCGCGTGACGCTGGATTTCTTGCCGCGGGCAGCGCTCGTCACCGCTGTGGTCTTGCGCCGGTGTTTGACTGCCAACGTCGTCGCCCTCATCGCCGTTTGAGAATCGGCCAGCTTTCGGCGGCCCCCGTCCGACTCAAACGCACCGACAGCGGCGGGTAAGCCGGCGCGACAGATGAAAGCGTGTCAAAGCAGGGCGCGACAACCTTTTCCTGCATCACTCGCGCGACTGCCCGGATCAGGGGGCAAAGCGCAAAAACCACCTTGTCAACAACGCGTCAGGCCTGCTCAAGCCGATAGCCATGCTGATACACAGCGGTCAGCCGCCAGCCATGCTCGCCGCTGAGTTCAAGTTTCTTGCGCAACCGGCTCACATGCGTATCGACGGTACGCGTCGATACCTGGGAACTCATATTCCAGACATTTTCCAGCAGGGCATCGCGGCTGACTATCCTTCCCTGACGACGAAACAGGTAGGCGGCCAGATCGAACTCCCGCTGGGTCAACTCGACTTCGCGCGATTCCAACGTCACACGACGACGCTGCAGGTCGATCAGATAGGGCGCCAACACCAATTCGACGCTGCCTTCCGTGTCGACGCCGCGCCGGCGTAAAACGGCCGCGACGCGCGCCAGCAGTTCGGCAGGCTTGGGCGGTTTGATCACATAGTCGTCGCCACCGCTTTCCAGTCCACGCACGATATCGGCATCATCCGATCGTGCCGTCAGGAAGATCACGGGAAGCTCGGCGTTCGCCGACCCGCGTATCCACGCAATCACGTCAAGGCCGGTGGAGTCGGGCAGCATCCAGTCGAGCAGCAGCAGGTCGACGGCTTCCGTGCCCAGTCGGCGGCGAAATTCGGTGGCACTGCGAAAAATGCGCGGAGTGTAGCCGGCGCGCTCCAGCCACAGTGCGATCAAGTCTGCCTGGTCGGCGTCGTCTTCCAGACAGCCGATCACGACTTCGTGTCTGCTCATGCGACTCCCTGCAAGGACGTTTCGTTCGTGGCGTGCGCGGAAGTCATTCGACGACGAAGTTGACCCGCATGTTGACGCGCCACTCGGTGACGTTCCCCGCGTCGTCGGTAAGCACCTTGATATCGTTCACCCAGGCCCCTTTGAGATGCTTGACCGTCTTGGCAACGGTCTTCAATCCATCTGTTACGGCGTGTTCGAGCCCTTTGGATGAGGACGAGCTGACTTCGATGACCTTGGCAATGCTCATGACGGCTCCCTTCGACGACGGCGCGCGCGCCGCTTGAATATGAGTGAAACCCTGGCTCTGGCGAGTGTAGCAGCAAGCCAGCGCGCTGAGGCTAGTGGCCGGCTGCGTGTGGCAATCCTCCTAAATCCCTCCACAATGATCAGTAAAGGCCGACCCAGGCCGCTCTGCAATCGCCTCGTGCAACAGCCGCTGAACCGCCTCGCCGCGGGGCCTCGGTTGTGCACATCTGGAGCCCGCGAGGGGTCAGGCCTGCAGGTGCTGCGAGCGAATCAGCTCCTGGTAGCCACTGCGAAAATCAGGGTATCTGAATGAAAACCCGGTCTGCCGCAGGCGTCGATTCGACAGACGCTTGTTGCCGACGGCCCGTTCACCGGCGGTGTGCCGGATTTGCGGGGGATCGACGCCGAGCTGGCCTGCGATCCAGGTGTAGACGTCAGCCAACACGGCCGGCTCGTCGTCGCTCAACAGATAGCACGACGATGGCGACGGCAGAACCATCAGATGGGCGAGCGCGGACGCCGCATCTTCCACATGAATGCGATTGCTGAAACTTGCCTTTGTACTGGGCACCTGCGCGTGACCGGACGCGACCATCTCGACCAGGCGCGTCCTGCCAGGTCCGTACAGACCTGAACATCGCGCCACGACGGCTGGCAAACCGCGGGCGTGCAGGCTGGCCTCCGCTTTGAGCAGAATTTGCCCATTGAAAGCCAGCGGCGCGCACGGCGTTTCTTCGTCGACCCATTCACCCGCATGCTCGCCATAGACGGCGCTGGACGATACGAACAGGATCCTGCTAAGTGTATTGCGGCGCTGTAGCGCCTCGATCAAATGGGCCAATCCCGCGACAAATACCTGCTGGTAGGCAGCCTCATCGCGGCCAGTCGGTGCCGGCAGGTATACCAGCCGATCGATGTCATCGGGCAATTCGGCCAGACTCGCCGGATCCGTCAAATCTGCCTGCACGGCAATCATCGGCGCGGGTATGGCCGTCGGATTGCGGCGCAGGCCATACACCCGCTCGCCACGCGCACAAAGCTGCATGCCCAAGCGCATTCCCACATCGCCGCATCCGGCAATCAGGCAGGCGCCGTCGCGATTCATGCGGGCGCGGCAGCGAGCGCCGGGCTGCGTGGCTCGCGCGGCAACCAACGCAGCCACACCAGGAACACTGCGAGTGCATCGAGCACGATCAACGCCTGCCAGATGTACAAATGAAACCACTCGAACCACGTTTGATCCCACTGGTTCAGGTAATAGAGACTGATGATGCGCAGCAGGTTGAGACCCTGAATTGCCAGGATCCCGACGCCCAGGCCAAACAGCTTGTTCTTCCACGGCGCAGGAAAGGCCAGCATCGCCGAGACCAGAATGATGACGGCCTCAATGCCATTGCAGACTCGCTCGATGGATACCGCCAGTCCGGTGGTCGCACTGATCAGCACTTTTCCCGCCGCCATCGCATCGCCTCCGAACAGGCTGATCGTGTGTGCCGCCAGCGACGCAAGGAACGCGTTGAACGGATCGATCACCGCAACTTCCACCGGCGTGAGCACGTCGAGGGTGAAGAGCGAAACAAGACAAACCGTGAATATCACGAGAAATCGAATCATGGCTGGTCAGACTGGTGCTTTGGGCTCGGTGCGAGGCGCGTAGTTTAACGCCATCGCCCCCACAGGCGTTACAGACCTGCACATATGCACAGATCGCACGAAAGTCGCCCGCACCACGCGTGCTAGCATCGTGCCCATGAATCCGTCGACGAATCTGTTTCTGATCGGTCCGATGGGCGCCGGAAAGACCACGATCGGCCGCCGCATCGCCGAAGCCCTGCATCTGCCCTTCCATGACCTGGACCACGTCATCGAGGACCACAGTGGAGCAAGCATTCCCCTGATTTTCGATGTCGAGGGCGAATGCGGTTTCCGCAAGCGCGAGCGCACCACCCTCGCCGAACTCGCCGCCATGGACGGCATCGTGCTCGCGACCGGCGGCGGTGCAGTGCTGGATCCAGACAACCGCGACATGCTGCGCCGGCGTGGCTACGTGGTGTATCTGGAGACCGACGTCGAGCGTCAGCTTGCTCGCCTGAGTCGCGATCGGAAACGCCCTCTGCTGGCCACGCCGGACCGCCGCGAGCGGCTGGAACAATTGGCCAATATGCGCAATGTACTGTATTGCGAAACGGCCGACCTGCGGATTCGCGCGAGCAGCGACCAGGTTCCGCAGGTCGTCGCAGAATTGCTCGCCGAACTCGCGTGTCACTGGCAGCGACCCGATGCGACGTGGGCCGCATGAGCGCAACACGCCGGCTCGATGTCGTTTTGGGCACGCGCAGCTATCCGATCCACATTGGAGCGGGATTGCTTTCGGATGCCGATTGCTGGCGTCCGACCATCCGCGGACGCCAGGTGCTCGTTGTCAGCAATACGACCGTGGCGCCGCTCTATCTGGAGCGCTTGCGCCATGGCCTGGATGATCTGGACTGGGCTTCGTTGCTGCTGCCTGACGGAGAACAGCACAAGAGTCTCGACAACGCGACGCGCCTGTTCGATGCGCTCGCACAGCTCAAAGCGAACCGGGATGCCTGCGTGATTGCACTGGGCGGCGGCGTGATCGGCGATCTGGCGGGATTCGCCGCGGCCTGCTGGATGCGCGGTATCGACTTCGTGCAGATGCCGACCACGCTGCTGGCCCAGGTGGACTCCTCAGTCGGCGGCAAGACCGGGGTCAATCTAACCGCAGGGAAAAACCTCGTCGGTGCATTCCATCAGCCCCGCGCTGTGGTTATTGATACGGACACCCTCGCCAGCCTGCCGCTGCGCGAATACCGCTCCGGATTGGCTGAGGTCGTCAAATATGGCGCAATTGGAGATGTGGAGTTTTTCGCGTGGCTTGAGCGAAATGTCGACGGGCTCAATGCGCGTGATCCGGCAAGACTCGCCGAAGCGATCGCGCGCAGCTGCGCGCACAAGGCCGGCGTCGTCGCACGCGACGAACGTGAAGAGGGCGAACGCGCCCTATTGAATTTCGGGCATACCTTCGGCCACGCACTGGAAACGGCCAATGGCTACGGAAAGCTCTTGCATGGAGAGGCCGTCGCGATTGGCATGGTGCTCGCCGCACGGCTGTCTGCGCAGATGGGACTTGCGGGAATGCTCGATTGTGCGCGCCTCGCACATCTCCTGGAGCAACTCGGCTTGCCCATCGAGCCGCCACCCGCTCAGGATCCCGCAAAACTTCTGGCACTGATGCGTCTGGACAAGAAAAACCTCAGCGCACGCCTGCGCCTGATTCTATGGCGCGGCATCGGCGCAGCCGAAATTGTCGCCGACACCGACCCCGAAGCGATCCTCGCTGTACTGACCGTCTGAAACAGCACGGTCGCGGCGAATGGGCCTGATTGGCAGCGTCCAATGGACCCTTTTTTCGCGGCCCACGCAACACCGGGCGTCACGCCGGCAGCCTGTCCCGGCTACAATCGGCGGCATGCGTATTTTCATGCAAGCCAAACCGGTATCCACCGAATCGCCGCGCTACTACGAGTTGGTCCTGCAGCAAGACCTGCTCGGTGGCTGGACCCTGTATCGCGAATGGGGTCAGCAGGGCGGTCGCAGCAGCAGCAAGCGCGAGGTCTATCTCGAGCGCGACGACGCACTGGCTGCCTTTGCGCAAGCGCGGGACAGTCAGGTCAAGCGCGGATTCCTCGTCATGTTCAGTCAAGGACTGGAGGCCCCGCATGGGCGTTGAATCGACGCGGTTTCGCCCGCTGCAGACCAGGATATGCAGTCTGCTGCTGGTCGTGCTGATTGCCCCGACAGCCATCGCGCAAGAGTCGGAACATATTTTCGAACCCGGCAAGAAACATGTCTGCGTGCCGGCGGCCAGCGGCGAAGGCTGGGACTGCGGCACCGACGAACAACCTCCAGCCGCCGCGCCCCATCGTGATGGGCCGGCGTTGCGGACGAGTCGGGCGAACGATCCGGCCAGCGCCAGCCTGGCCGATGCGGCAGCTGCCGAAGCGGAGCCAGTGGCAACTCCATCTTCTCCCGCGCCGCGTGACACAAAGCCACCGAGCCGGGATGTGCCGAGCTATCTATTGGCTTCACCGAGCAGCGTGCCAGACGATGAACCGACGGTGGCCGCAGCAGCGCCGGCCAGCGCAGCGGCGCCCGCGCCGGAAGTGTCGAGCCCACCGGCAGTTGCCCCGCCGGCGATCGAATCGCGCGCGCGCGAGGCAACCCTGCCATCGGCTGCCCCAGCGTCAAGCGTCGCTGCCCCCGCCGTCACCAGCACGGCACCAACGACACCTGTCTCCTCGCCTTCCGTCGCCACGAATCCAGACCAGGCGCGCGATCGCACGGCACCGGCTGTGGCAAATGCCACAGATGACACAACCATTCAAAGTAGAGAAAATTCGGCGACGTCCGACGCAGCCCATGCACCGGCGGCCGCTGCGCCGCCTGAACGCACTTCCGATATTGCGGCGACACCGCCCACTCCAGCTCAGGCAGCGCCAGCACAAGCGGCGCCTGCCGACGCGACAGCGCGGTCCGGGGCAACGCCGGTTGACGAATCGCAGCAACGCGCGGCGTTTGGTGCGCTGCGAGGATCGGCATACGTACTGGAACTTGCGCGCGGTGCGGATCGTGATCGCGTGGCCGCCGCGGCCTCGGTCGCTCTGCCAGAGGGAAGAGTCTGGCTGCTGCGCCTGAGCCGAGAGGGTAGTGACTGGTACGTCGCCCTGTGGGGCGAGTTCCCGACGGTGGAGGCCGCACGCGACGCGCGCAACGTGGCAGCGGCGCAGGGGGTGACTGAAGTGGGCTGGCCACGCCGTATCGGCCCGCTGCAGCAGGAGCTGCGTCTGCAGCGCTGAAAGACAGGACGCCTCGAAACACCCCCCGACCTTGCAGGATTTTCTGCATTTCTTGCGATTTACCGACCGGACCTTGCATGCACAACGACAATTTCCTGCGCGCGCTGCGCCGCGAACCGGTGGCCGAAACGCCCGTCTGGCTGATGCGTCAGGCTGGCCGCTATCTGCCCGAGTACCGCGCCACGCGCGCACGCGCCGGCAGCTTCATGGCGTTGTGTACCAATCCAGATCTGGCCTGCGAAGTGACTTTGCAGCCTTTGGCGCGTTTTCCACTCGATGCGGCTATTCTGTTTTCCGACATCCTGACCATTCCCGACGCGATGGGACTCGGCCTGACGTTTGCCGAAGGCGAAGGTCCCCGCTTCGCAAATCCAGTGCGCTGCATGGCCGACGTAGAAAAGCTCGGTGTGCCCGACCCGGAAGGTCCGCTGCGTTACGTAATGGACGCGGTTCGCACGATTCGCCGGGAGCTGCAGGGCCGCGTGCCTTTGATCGGCTTTGCCGGCAGCCCCTGGACTCTGGCGTGCTACATGGTCGAAGGTTCCGGCTCATCGTCGTTCGCACGGCCGAAAGCGATGCTCTGGAATGAGCCAGCCCTGATGCACCAGTTGCTGGACGTCTTGGCGCGCTCCGTGGCGACGTATCTTGCAGCACAGGTTGCCGCGGGCGCACAAGCCCTGATGGTGTTCGACACTTGGGGCGGCATGCTCGCACCGACGCAATTTCGGGAATTTTCGTTGTTTTACCTGACGAAAATCGCGAATCTGCTGAAAGGTGATGCCGCGACGGCTGCAATTCCACTGATCCTTTTTTCCAAGGGTGCCAATGGGCATCTGGAAGCCCTGGCCGACACGGGATGCGACGCACTCGGCGTCGACTGGACGATCGATCTGGCCGACGCGAAAAGGCGTGTCGGGAGTCGCGTCGCACTGCAAGGCAATCTAGATCCATCCGCGTTGCTGGCCAACCCGGATTCCATTCGTACTGAAGTGGATAAAGTCTTGACGAGTTTTGGAAACGGGCCTGGCCACATTTTCAATCTCGGCCACGGCATCACTCCCGACGTACCGCCCGAACATGTCGCCGCGATGGTCGAGGCGGTGCATAGCCTGTCGCGCGCGCGGAACGCTCGCTAAACAAAGCTCGCGCAGCGGCAAATTCGGGAGGAAATCCGCCGGAAACGCTCGTCACGGCCGTCCGTCGCACGCGGAAATCCAGTCCTGTTAGCGCGCATGCTGCTGCAATATCGCCGAGACGGAGGCCGAGTCGACAGGCTTGCGCAGGAGATGGTCCATGCCGGCGGAGCGCGCCTCGGTATCGCCCGCTGATCCGGCCAGCGAGCTCAGCGCTATCAGCGGCAGGCGCAACAAGTCCTGTTCGGTTTCGCGCTTGCGCCACATCCGCGCCACCTGCAGTCCGTCAATACCCGGCATTTCCAAGGCAACCAGGGCAATATCCGGGCGCTGCGCAGCGAGTTCCGACAAAGCGGCAAGTCCATTCGCGGCCAGCCGGACGCGATGCCCGAGTGCCTGCAGCAGAATGGTCAGATCACTGGCGGAATGCGCGTCGTTTTCCACGAGCAACAAATCCAGTATTGCTGCGCCGTAGCGATCGACCTTCTCGGCTCTTCGGTCTTCAGAAATCGAAGCCGGATTTTCTTCCACGATTTGCAGCCGCAAGTCGACATGAAACAGGCAACCGCCGCCAGGCGCGTCCTCAAGCGTGATCGCGCCCTGCATCAACTCGGTCAGCTCGCGGCAAATCGCCAGACCCAGACCACTGCCTCCGGCCCGGCGCCCCCGGTCACCCTGCTCGTAGCGACGGAACAAGCGCTTGCGCAGCTCCGGGGAAATTCCGGGACCGCTGTCGCGTACGCTCCATCGCAGGCCGGAATCAGCGTGCCGCTCCAGGCGAAGTGCGACGCCGCCTCGACTCGTGAACTTGACCGCATTGCTGATCAGATTCAGCAAGATCTGACGAATTCGCCGCGCGTCGCCGCGAACCTGGCGCGGAACATCTTTTTCCACATATTCCCATTCGAACGCGATTCCCTTGCGCTCGGCCAACGCGATCCCGATCGTGCCGACCTCGCGCGTCAGCGCGCCGGGGTCAAACGCCTCGTCGTCAAGCTCAAGGCGCCCCGCTTCGATCCGCGCCAGATCCAGTGCGTCGTTGACCAGACGCAACATCTGCTCGCCGGAACTGCGTATCGCCGCTGCATAGTTGCGCTGCCGCTCATCGAGCGGGCTGCGCACGAGCAGCTCGGTCATCCCCAGCAATCCGGTCATTGGGGTGCGGATCTCGTGTCCCATGTGTGCCAGAAAGTCCGACTTCGCCGCGCTTGCCTGCTCGGCCAGCATCCTGCGCTGACGGGCC
This sequence comes from Tahibacter sp., assembly GCA_039934615.1. GTDB lineage: Bacteria > Pseudomonadota > Gammaproteobacteria > Xanthomonadales > Rhodanobacteraceae > Tahibacter. The sequence continues at coordinate 51,702 of JBDTLV010000003.1, read as the reverse complement.
AGATCCAGTTCATAGCGCCGTGCGATGCGTCGCCGCCAGGCAAGCAGTGAAATTGCGCCGAGCGAAAAAAGTGCGAAGGCATACGCGGCATAAGCCGCTTTGCTTGCCCACGGCGGCGGCTCAACGTGCACCTGCAACGGGAGCAACGATTCTATGGCCGTGCTGCCATCGATGCTTACACGCATGTGCAGGCGATAGTCGCCGGCGCGCAATTGGGAGAATTCCCGTTCACCGCGTTCCGCCGGCTCGCTCCAGTCACGATCGATCGGATCGAGCCGGAACTGATAGCGCTTCTGACCGGCAAACTCGAGTGCCCGCGCCTGCACGCGCAGATCACGATCGTTCCAGCGCAGGTCGATCAGAGCGCCGGGCTCAAACTCCACCCGAGCGTCGTCGCGGCGCACGTTGATCGTTGTCCATTGCACGACCGATGCAATGCGCGCGTCATCGGCACGCAAGGTGTCCAGCGCCAGAACGCCGGATTGGGTTGCCGCGAACAGGGCACCATCGCCCCTCAAATGCAAGGTGCCATCAACAAATTCAGGACTGAGCAGGCCATCGCTGGCGTCGTAGTGACGAATCGATACGGGTCCCGTCGGATCCACGCGGTACAGGCCACGCGGTGTGGTCAACCAGAGACGCCGCTTTGCATCCACCACCAGGCCGCCGGCAGAGAGCGCGGGCCAGCCTGCCGCCGCATCCAACCGCTCCAGCAGCCTCACTGAGTCGCGGTCCACCGCGTAGTGCTCCAAGGCACCGAAGCGGTGCAACCACAGACTTCCGTCGGCGGCGAAATCAAATGCATGCACGCGTTTGGCGGGAATGGTCGACTGCGCAACAAAATGTTGCTTTGTCGCATCGTAGCGATCCATGCCCTGGTCATGCGCGACCCACAGCTCGCCCGTCGGTGAAAGCGTCATCTGGCTAATATCGGAGCTTCGCAATCCGGTCGCATCGCCCGGCTCGATACGAGAAATGACCAGGGAGTCAGGATCAATACGCAGCAAACCGAAACTCGGCACGCTGATCCAAAGTGTGTCAGGCGCCTCGGCAAATTGGGTAATTCGTGCCGCCGGCAGCGCATCGGGCTGATCCGCGACAACTGGAAAATCGCGCACGCTATCCGTACTCGGGTCGATCAGACGCAGGCCGCGCTGCTGCCCCAGCCATAGTCGCCCACGGCGGTCCTCGAAGACCATACGAAGCCGGATGTCTTCTCCCCTTGTAAATTTATTCAGATGCTCGACGCGGCCGGTCGCCGGATCCAGACGGTCCAGCCCGTCGCTCGCGTTGACCAGCCAGAGCGTTCCATCTGCGCTGAACCCCATTCCGGCGACACGCCCGTGAAACAGTCCGCTGTCAGTACCCGGCAACTCGCGAAACTGGCTGAATCGCCGCCATTGCGGCGGCAGATGCGCGACGCCGCCATCCACGGCGGCGAACCAGATACCGCCGGCAGCGTCAGCCAGGACGTCGGACAGGGCTTCGCCCGGCAGTCCTCCCGGAAGCATCGCCTGGGACGGATAGCTGGACTCACTGCCATCGCGCTGCCGGCGCACGGTGCCGTGTCGCGTCGCCAGCCACAAATCACCGTCCTTGCTTTGTGCAAAACCATACAACTTGCGGATACCGGCCCCGGAATCGAGCCGGGTCGCCTTCAGCTGCGAGTCGATGCGCAGCAATCCGGCGCCGGTTGCGGCGATGACGCCATCGCCGTCAACCGCGATTGACAAAACATGCAGGGGCCGGCCCGGAGCGATGTACTCGTCCAGCCCGACATGCACGATGCGCCCATCAGTCTCGCGACGATCGATACCCGCGTCAGTGCCAATCCATAGCGCGCCGGATTCGGTCGGCAGGAGACTCAGGACCGTATTCGAACCCAGACCGCTATCTGAAGGTTTGTCGGGATCCCGTTTGCGCAAGACGTCAAAATGCTGCCCGTCCGCTCGCAGGCGCGCCAGGCCGCCCGAGTAGGTGCCCATCCAGATGGCACCATCGCGATCTTCGGTAATCGCCCAAACGTCATCGGAAGGGAGACTGGCTGGGTCCGATGCATCATGCCGCAAGCGGCGAAACCCACCGCCACGCCCGTCGAGCACGCTGAGTCCAGCGTCGTCGCATCCCACCCAAAGGCGATTGGAACTATCAACGAACAGCACGGAAATCTGATTGCCGGCCAGCGAATGCGTGTCGAGCGGATCGTTGCGCCAGATCCGGAAGCCGACGCCGTCGTAACGCGCGAGGCCGTCCTGGGTGCCGAACCAGATGAACCCATCGCGGTCCTGAACAATCTTGTAGACCACCGTGGATGGCAGTCCGTCAGCGACACCGAGCCTCCCGAAGACCGGAGTCGGGGCCAGTCGCGGAGCCGCGAACGCGCAGCCGGCCACGAGCATTCCAAGGCAAACCATCAAGTAGCGGCAAATCAGCATGGATCATCTCCCCTCTGCATCATGCCAGAACCGGAACGGGAACCGGAGGCGCACAAGTTCAAAAATGCGCCATGTATTGATCCGCTGCGGCAATCGGCATTCGCCACCTTTCGATCGGCAGACCGCCGTCGACATGCCTACAATTGAGGCATGTCCGAAACCCGTTCCCGTCATGTGCGTCTGCTGCTGCTGGCTTGCCTTCTGCTGATCACGGCAGGCTTGTTGTGGCTCCTGTTCGGCGCGGCCAACAGCGCTTTGTTGCTGTGGCGTGAATTGCGCGCGCTTCCGCCATGGCTCGGCGTCTTGATCGGCTTGTTGGTGGGAGTAGTGCTCGCGGCGAGCGCATGGATAGGCTGGCGTCTGCTGCATCCACGGCCGCGCCAGCCCAAGCCGGCGCGTATGCCCGACCGCTCATCAATCACGCAACGCGTGGATGCTCTCGCGCTGGCCCGGGCGGATACGATCGAGCTCGAAGCGGAATTGCGCGAGCTTGATCAGCGCCGACGGAGTGGCGAATGCTATGTCGCCGTCTTTGGCGAGATCAGCACGGGAAAATCGAGCCTCATTCGTGCACTATCCGGCAATACGGCAATTGTCACCGATGTGCTCGGCGGCACGACCCGCGCAATCGCTCATCATGCAGGTCTCATGGACGATGGTCGACAACTGGTTCTGGCCGACGTTCCTGGCACCCAGGAAATCGACGCAACGCAGCGCGAACAGATCGCCCGTGACGAAGCCTTGCGTGCGCATGCGGTGATCTACGTCACTGCCGGTGACCTTTCGCGCCAGCAGGATGTGGAATTGCGTTGGCTGCACGGTTACGGAAAACCGTTGGTTCTGGCCTTGAACAAAGTCGATCTGTTGAGCGAGCAGGATCGCCTTCAACTCGAAACAGCGCTGCGGCAACGCTATCTCGGTGTGGCCCATGCAGTCGTTGGCACGCGCAGTGGCGCGCAGGAACGATTCGATCGAATCCTTTCGGATGGGCGGCGCGAGCAGGTCACCCGCGACTCGCCGGCAGATGTAGCTTTATTGCGTAATACACTGATGAAAATAACCCATGTCGGCGCCGCTGGGCTGGAACCTGCGCGCGAGCAGGCGGTATTGACAGGGCTCGATCGACGCATCGGCGAGGCCGAGCGCGACCTGCGTGCAAGTCTGGCCAAGCAAGTCGTCGATCGCTACACACGCCGTGCCGTGATCGGGGCTCTTGCTGCCGTGGCACCAGGTACGGACCTGCTGATCCAGGGTGCCTTGGCAACGGGTCTGATCCGCGAGCTGGCGCGAATCCATGCCGTGGCTGTACGTGACATCGATCTGGATGGCTTTCTGGCCCAGGCGGCTTTGAACTTGCGCACCAGCGCCTCGATCGTGCTCGCCATTGCAGGCAACGCGCTCAAAGCCTTTCCGGGTCTGGGAACTTTGGGTGGCGGCGTCATGCATGCCGTTGCCTATGGGTTGATTTTCGACAGCATGGGTCGCGCCGTCGCCGAATCTCTCGCGGAGCAGAATCGGTTCGACCGCGAACATGCAACAGCCACCATGCAGCGCCTGCTTGGCGCCGCACAAGGTGACCGCCTGCGGCACATCGCCGAAGTTGCCGTCAACGCGCTGCGCGATCAGCGCGATGCGGATTAGGGTGCTCCCATCGGGAACGCAACATGCAGCCTTTCACCACCGGTCAACAGTCCATTCAGCGTTTTGCGCTTCTGCGCCCGCGTCGAATCTGCCAAGCTCACGTCATGTTCAAGCCACTCGCCACCGCCTTGTTTCTGTCCGTGCCATTGACGGCGCTTGCCGCTGATGAGTCGTGGCAGATCGACACTGTGCATACGCAGATCCACTTTTCCGTCGATCATCTCGGCTTCACCCAATCGATGGGACTGATCAAAGCGCGCGAAGGACGCCTGCGCTTCGATCCCGCCGACTTCGCGCACTGCGAAATCGATGTCATCGTCGATCCGGCCACGCTGCTGATGGGCGACGCCAAGTGGCAGGAGACGGTGCTTTCCTGGCAATTCCTGAATATCAAGCGCTGGCCGGAGGCGCGCTACAAGGCGCAACGTTGTGAACAAACGGACAAAGCAACCGGAATCGCACATGGCACACTGAGCATGCATGGCATGTCCGCGCCAGTAGATCTGAGCTTCCACGTGAACAAGATCGGCAATGACCCCTACACGTTCAAACACACCGCAGGATTTTCGGCGACCGCCCGACTTCAGCGCAGCGCCTTTGGCATGAAAAAGTTGCTGACCGTGGTCGGCGACCGGATCGATCTGCGGTTCGAAGTCGAGGCTGTCCGCGACCATGGCGACGCACCGACAGAGAAGGCGGAGCACGACTCACCCATTCCCACGGATCCAACGGAGAGCGACGACGATGGCGCTAAGCAATAGCAGTGTGCTGTGGGGTTCCGGCGCGCGCAGTCTGCACTGGCTGATGGCGATTCTGATCGTTGTGCTGGGCATCGTGGGTCTGTACATGGCGGGTCTGCCGAATTCGCCGGACAAGATTCGCATCTATGCCATTCATAAATCGGTCGGCTTGACGGTCCTCGCGTTGGCGATCCTCCGTCTGCTCTGGCGGCTGGGCAATCGACGTCCAACGGATTTGCCGATGCCTGCGTGGCAGGCTTGGTCTGCACACGCCGTGCATGGCCTGCTTTATGTATTGATGTTCGCTTTGCCGCTTTCTGGCTGGCTGTACAATTCCGCATCCGGCTATCCGCTGCAATGGTTCTGGACGGTGCAGTTGCCGAGCCTGACCGGCGGAGCCGATCCGGCCCTCAAACCGATCGCCCATGCGATTCATGAGTGGGGATTCTATGTTCTCGGGGCGCTGGTCATCGCGCACGCCGGTGCAGCCTTGCGTCATCATTTCGTGGACCGTGACGAGACACTATTGCGCATGCTGCCGGGGCTGCGCCGCTTCCGCGCGGAACCTCCTGCGACAACAAGTTCATCTTTACCCAATATCGAAAAACATCCATCCGCGACTGCCACGATTCCGGAGAACAAGCCATGATGCGCCTAGCCCTGCTGCTCCCTCTCGCGGTGTCCGCTGGCGCCGCGAACGCCAAAGACTGGACTGTCGACCCCGCCGCGAGTTCGCTGGGATTCAGCGGCATGTATCAAGGCGAGAAATTCAGCGGCAAATTTTCGCGCTTCGACGCGGCAATCAGCCTCGATACCGCAGATCTGGCCAAGGCCAAGTTCGACGTCAGCATCGACGTGACCAGCGCCAACACCGGCAACGGTGATTACGATGCACAAATCAAGGCACCCGAGTTCTTTGATTTTGCAAAATTTCCGAAAGCACGCTTTGTCACGACTGTCTTCCGCGACGGCGACGAAGGCCTGGTGGCCGACGGTACCCTCACGATCCGCAACAAGTCACATGCCGTGACACTCAAATTGACCTTCAAGCCTGCGGGAGATGGCGCGACCCTGGATGTGGAAACCACGTTGAAGCGCCTGGATTTCGATGTCGGAACTGGCGACTGGGCGGACACGAGCTTGATCGCCAATGAGGTGCCGGTGACTGCGCATCTGGCCCTCAAGCCGAAACCCGGTGGCTGAGCAGCCCGCCCTTCTGCAGCGCCTGCGCCGCTGGTGGAGCGGCGCGACAGACTTCCGTAGCAACCCATTGCCCGGTCACGCCCATGTAGACCAGGCCACTGTCGCATTGCGCGATTTGCTGAACGACAGCACGGTACCCAACGGGGTGCGCGCGGAGCTCGCGGAAGAATTTGCCCGCGTCGAGGCATTGCTGCAAAAGTTACAACGCGGTGATCTTCATATTGCGGTATTTGGTCGCGTTTCGGTGGGAAAATCCGCGCTCGGCAATGCCCTGCTGGGGACGAATGCTTTCGCAACTGGCGTTTTGCACGGCACGACGACACGGGCTGACCAGCAGTCCTGGTGCGAAGCGGCTGCCAGCGGCCTGCATTTGATCGACACGCCGGGCATCAACGAGCTTGATGGCGAGACCCGCGAGCGACTCGCGTTCGAGATTGCCGAAGTCAGCGACCTTGTCCTGTTCGTGGTCGATGCCGACATGACCCAAAGTGAACACGATGCACTGGCGGTTCTGGCCCGCACCGAAAGGCCACTGTTGCTGGTTCTGAACAAGGCAGACCGCTACAGCGACGACGAACGCGCGCGCCTGCTGCATCGCTTGCGCGAGCGGGCCCGCGGCATGGTGCAATCCGAAAACGTGATTGCCTGCGCTGCGGCACCGATGCCAGTGCGCGTCATCGAAACTGACCGCGAGGGCCGCGAAACCGAGCGACGCCATACAATTGAGCCTGACATTGCAGAACTGCGCGCGCGCGTACTCGACGTTTGTGCACGCGAAGGAAAGATGCTGTCAGCGCTCAGCGCAAGTCTGCAGGCCGGTCGCCTGTCGGACCAGGTTGCCCGGCGCATCGCCGAAACGCGCCAGGAAGTAGCCGATCGAGTGATCCGCCAGTATTGCCTGGCCAAGGGCATTGCCGTGGCTCTCAATCCCATTCCGGTGGCCGACCTGCTCGCAGCGGCGGCCCTGGACGCGGCGCTGGTCATGCATCTGGGAAAAGTATACGGTTTCCCATTGACACGCAGCGAGGCGGGCCAATTGATCGCCACGATCTGCGCACAGCTGGCTGCCTTGATGGGAGCAATCTGGGGAGTACACCTGGTTGCCTCGGCATTGAAAGGAATGAGCCTGGGCCTCTCGACCGTGGTTACCGCGGGAGCGCAGGGTGCGCTCGCCTGGTACGCGACACAGCTGGTCGGTCGCGCCGCCGAACGATACCTCGTCGCCGGCAAATCCTGGGGCGAGTCTGGCCCCAAGCGCGTGGTGCAGGACATTGTGGCAAGTCTGGATCGAGACTCCATTCTGCGCGAAGCGCGCACCGAAATCCTCGCGCGCCTGCATCGATCCTAGCGACAGCGAACCGATCGCACGGCCGCGTGACAGCGTCCTTATGCGGCCCCAGCCACCTTCGATTCGCAACGCAATGTCGCCCGACGCCAGACCTGGCCGGTGATCTCGGCGACCTGTGCGGTCTCGGCGGCGTTCAGCGAACTGGCGTAGTAGTCGGGCTGGCTCAGGGAGTCTGCCTGCGCTTCCAGCCAGTTTGTCTGCGCCTCTCCCAGTCCGAGGTGCGCGGCGATGCGCCCCAGCTGGACCCGAGGCTCGCGACACAGGGTTTCAAAGGAGACCCACAGGCAGGCATTGCACAAAGCAACATCATCCACTAAGAGATCAAGTGCATAACCATACTGAGCCTGCCATTGCAGCGCATAGGCGCGCGCGGATTCGCCGCGCGCATGGCACTCGCCGATCAGCTGCGTCAACGCCGCGTCGCCGAGATGGAGGGCACGCTTATGAGGTCCGAATTCGTAGTGCCCGATGCGCGCCAGGTGACGGCTTACCTGCGGATCCTCAGCATCCAAGCGCGCAAAGAGGCGATCCTGCTTGACCAACGAAGCGACCTGAGCGAGCGGATCGCGCACCGGAATGATGAAACGCGCATCCGGATAGAGTCGCGCGAGATAGCCCAGCCGCGGTAGATGATAGTTGGCTTTGGACAGGTAGCGCGATTTGCCGCGCACGGCGAGTAACTTGCGCTGATGCTCGTCGAAAAAACGCTCGAAGTCCGGATTCGACGTGTTCCGGTCAAGCACCTGATCGACGTGCGGATCGTGGCGGCGCGGGAACCCGCTCATCCAGAAGATTTCCTCGAACGCCTCTGGGCTTTCCGGTGTGACGCGCAGACGATCGTGATGCGCACGCTCGACCGGTACGGCAACCGGCATTGGCAGGCGTTCGCGCAGCCGATTCCACCAATAGGGCGTCCACACGAGCGGATAGTCGCTGTAACGATGGGCTGCAAATTCTCCGCTGCCGTGCAACAGCTCGAGCAACACCGTACTGCCTGCGCGTGCCATGCCGCAGATCCATACGGGTGGGCCTGCCTTTGTCCGGGCGAAGTCCTCACTCACGCTTGCTGACTCCCAGCGCGCCAGGCGCGGCCCGACCGCCGGGTAGCGCTCAAAAAAGGCCCCCACATATCGCTGGAAAAACGGAACGTGTCGAGACGAGACAGGCATGCTGGTCGATCAATCCGCCGCCGCTGGAGTCCACCAGCATAGGGGAGTTTGCCGCACAAGGCGCCCAAACTGTCAGCGGGCGTGTGTGTGCGCGGTTAAACTAGGCCATTCCACGCGGAGAATCTGCATGCGTCTTTTGCTCCTCCTGTTGCTTGCCGCACACGCCTGCGCTGCGGAAGCCTACATCGGCCCCGGGGCCGGCATCGGTTTTCTGGGTTCGGTCTGGGCCATTCTGGTCGGCATCGTATTGGCCGTCGTTGCGATTCTGTCGTGGCCGCTGCGGCGCCTGTGGCGACGCCTGCGCGGAAAACGCGTTGAGACCTCCGCTCGGCGCGAGCCGAATGAGGAATAGCTTCCTTTTTATTCTGTGTGTCTCGCTTGCGACCATGATCACTGGCTGCGGAAACGCCGTGACACCGAATGCAACTGCCCGAACCGTCGTGATCGGCTTCGACGGAATGGATCCCGTGCTGACGGAGCGATGGATGGCAGAAGGTAAATTGCCCCATTTCGCAGCGTTGCGCAGCCACGGACACTACCAGCGTCTCGCGACATCGAATCCACCCCAATCTCCGGTCGCCTGGGCGAGTTTCGCCACCGGCCATGGGCCGGGCGAACATGGCATCTTTGATTTCCTGCGCCGTACTCCCACGAGCTACGCGCCAGATTTCAGCATCGCCGAACAACGCGCGCCAGAATATGCGCTGCCATTCTTCGGCTATCGTTTTCCGATCGGCAACGGCGAACTGCTCAATCGTCGCGACGGCGTTCCGTTCTGGGTCACCGCCGAACAACGAGGCCAACGCGCCAGCATCCTGCGCGTACCAGTCACCTATCCCCCCGATCCCGTCAGCCGCATGTTGTCGGGAATGGGTGTGCCGGACTTGCTCGGCACCCAGGGGACCTACACGATGATCGCGACGCGGCGCATCGCGGGTGCGGAGACCGGCGGCCGCCTGGTACTGGCGCCAGTCGATGAAGACGGTATCGTCCGCGCGTCGCTCCCGGGCCCCGCCCACCCGCTGAAGCCGGCAGCACCGCCGCTCGCGGTGCCGCTGGAATTGCGCCCCAACGGCGATGGCGCGAGCCTGCTGATCGATGGGTCTCCGACGGAATTGCGCCTCGGCGTCTGGTCACCCTGGATCAAGCTCCGCTTCAGCGTCGGCATGTTCGGTTCGATTCCGGGGATGCTGCGCGCCTATCTTGTGGAGGGATTTCCTCGTCCACAACTTTACTTGTCGCCAATTCAGGCTGATCCGGCCGACCCGGCCATGCCGATCAGCGCGCCGGCCGGGTACGCCGGCCGGCTCGAACAACGGATTGGAACGTTCCACACACTGGGCATGCCGGAAGAAACCTGGGCGCTCAATCAGGGACACCTGGGAGAACAGGCCTGGCTGGAGACCGTAAAAACCACGCTGACCGAGGGTGAAGCAATGCTCTATGACACCCTCGACCGACATGACAGCGAATTGATCGTCAAAGTATTTGTGCAGACCGATCGCGTCAGTCACATGTTCTGGCGCGGCTATGACGAGAGCCATCCCCTTCACGCGCAGAGCAGTGCATTGGCGCGCGGCGCCCTCGAATGGATCTATTCCGAAGCCGACCGTGTTTTGGGAGAGGTGCAGAATCGCCTGGGTCCGCAGGACCGGCTGATCATCCTGTCGGATCACGGTTTCGGCCCTTTCCGGCGCGCGGCCAACGTTAACCGTTGGCTGGCTGACCACGGCTACCTCGTATACCGCTCAGACGCTAAGTCGGACCAACCATTGTTCGACGGCGTGGACTGGTCGCGCAGCCGCGCCTACGCGATCGGGCTGAATGGAATTTATCTCAATATGCAGAATCGCGAACCACAAGGCAGCGTCGCCGCAGCGGATGTTCCCGCGTTGAAGAAGGAACTCATTGCGGCGTTGCGCGAGTGGCGCGACCCGCTGGATCAATCACCGGTCATGCAGCACGTATATGACACCGCCGACGTGTACCGCGGCATTCACGCGACTGAAGCTCCAGACCTGATCACCGGCTACGCGACGGGTTTTCGCGCATCCTGGCAGACCACATTGGGCGCGAGTCCAAAGGAAGCAATCGACGACAACCGCCAGCTGTGGAGCGGCGATCATTGCGTGGATCCGGCTCTGGTGCCGGGCGTGCTGTTCCTGAATTTCGCACCCGTGCCTACGGTCCAGGATATTGCCGATATCTCAAGACTCGCATTGGCGACTCCGGCCCCGCTGCCGAAAAGTGGCGAACCATGAGCCGAGGTCTGCTCGATATCGCAGCCTGGCCTGTCGAACTCCTCGATCACGCGCTCGCTACGCTGCACGTGCCGGCACTCGCGCGCATCATGCTGTGGGGTGTGCTGGCTGGTGCCGCGGGAATGTGGTTGTACCGGCGCTACTCGCCTCAACAGCTCCTGGTCGAGTTGCGTCAGCAACTTGCCGAAGTGCAACGTGCATTGACGACGCACGATGGCGAATTTTCCGATTTATGGATATTGATCAAACGCCAACTTCTGCTCGCGCTGCGCCAATTGCGCGCGAGCGTGGTACCGGCCCTGATGGCTGGCCTGCCAGCTTTGCTGCTGCTGCCGTGGCTGTCGAATGAATATGATCTGGTCACGCCAACGCAGAACATGCCGGTCAAGATTTGCATATCCCCTTCGGTTGCGGTGACCGCAATTCACTGGGATCCCGAAAGCGCTGCCATGGCGGTCGATCAATGTTGGCACGTGGTCTGGCCTGCGGAACCGCACGTCGTTCATCTGCGCGAGGGCGAACGGGAACTGCTCCAGATTCCGACCCAGGCAATTTCTCCCGTTATTCATAAATTCCAATTTTTCAACCTGCTGATCGGAAATCCAGCCGGATATCTGGATCCCGCCAGCAAGATCGACTCGATCAGCCTGGATCTGCCGACCGCCGAACTGATCCCCTATGGCCCGACTTGGTCACGCGGCTGGATGCCTGCGTTCTTCTTGGCAGTCCTGCTGGTTTCGCTATGGCTGCGACGGCGCTGGCGTCTGCAGTGATGGTTCCGCCCCCACGCTCCCGCGGCCCCATCAGCGCCCCGCGTCGGGTGTCACCGGAGCGGTCGCCGCATCCTCTGTCGGCGGTAGTGCATGTTCCGCTGCCGCGGCGGGCCTGAGTTGTCGATAGTGCACCAACGCCTCCGCGGCGCGCTCAGGATGTCCGGCCTGAGTCAACGCTGCGGCGAGATTGAACCAAGCCTCGGGGCGTCGCGGCTGCAGCTCCGCCAGCGCAGCCCATTGCTCGGCTGCAGGCTCAAATCGGCGCAATCGCATCAATGCATCTGCATAGGCGTAGCGAGCCTCGGCGCGGCGTGGCTCGACTCGCACCGAGCGCTCGAGGTGTGTTGCGGCGGCGTCCACCATCCCGGCCTGCAATGCCGCTGTGCCGGCGCGCAGGAGAGCGAAACGGTTGTCGGGATCTTCAACCAAAACTGCGTCCAATGCAGCAAGCGCATCGCGAAAGCGTCCGCCGCGCACCGCGGCATCCGCCTGCTGCAGTTGCTCACGTTGCGCAATCCTGTCCTTGGGGTCCGCTAACCCAGCAGGCGGCGCCACCACCGCACTGCCGACCCCGACATAGCCGAGGCTGCGCAGACGCATCACGGCGTCCGCATCGTCCGTACTGGTGGCAACGCCTGCGGGTGCCGCAGTCGCACGATCCAGCGCCAGTGCCTGTCGATCGGCGCGGGCAGGTTCTGTCGCCGCCACATTGTGCAACTCATCCGGATCAACGCTCACGTCGTACAACTCGGGCCTTGGGGCAGAAATATATTTATCGCCTTGTTCGCGCCACGCAGTCAGCGGCGACCAACCGTAGTACACCCAGGGCAACCAAGTCTCGACAACCGCCGCCTCGGCGCGAATCGCGGCCCCGCGCAAACCTGCCTTCAAGCTCGTGCCCTGCGCGCCGGTCAGCGGATCGAGACCCGCCAAATCCAAAATGGTCGGGGCCACGTCGATCAACCGCACGGCTGCGTCGCTGCGCTGCGCCTTCACCTGCCCAACCCAATGGAAAATCAACGGCACCTTGATTGTCGAATCGTAGACAAAGAATCCATGTGTGTGTTCGGCGTGTTCCCCCAGAGCCTCGCCATGATCGGCCGTGACGACGATCAGGAGAGGCCTTTCACCACTGGCGGCCCGTGCGGCGGCCAATAGCTTGCCCAGCCAATAGTCCACATAGGCAACTTCGCCGTCGTAGGCGCCGCGCGGTCCAGGCTGCCAGAACTCGCGCGGCGGATCATAGGGATCGTGCGCGTCGTAAAAGTGTACCCAGGCGTACCAGTTAGTCTTGCCCGCCACTTCGTTGATCCACGCGCTCGATGCCCGCACTGTGTCTTCGGCGCGGCGTTCAACCCAGCCCTGCTTTCCCTCGGGCATGCGATCGTCGTAATGATCGAATCCTCGATCCAGCCCGAACATCGCCTGCAGCGGAAATCCGCTCACAAAGGAGCCGGTCCGATAGCCGTTGCGGCGAAATGCCTCGGCGAGCAATGGAATGTCGGCGGGCACGCTCTGGCCATTGTCGTGCACGCCATGCGTATGGGGAATCCTCGATGAAAACAGAGACACATGAGCTGGCAGGGTCAATGGAACCGGACTGATCGCGCCCGAAAATGCCGTTCCCTGCGCTGCGAGCGCGTCGATGGTCGGTGTGGTGTTCTTGCCGCCGATGAAACCAAGTGCGTCGGGGCGCAAGGTGTCGATCGTGACCACCAACACATTGGGATGCGGCGGCGAGCAGCCCGTAAGTGAAGAGGCCGCCGTGAAAAAAGCAGAACAAGCCAGGAAAGCGCGAGCCCATTTCGGGCCAGTGCACGCGAACTGCCGGTAGAACATGAAAATTTCCCAAGGATGCTTAAGAGTTGACCTGCCTGCGACTCGACGATATTCTGAGAATTCTGGTCATAGGTACGGGGATATGATGATGGTACGCGCAATCTGTATGGGCTTGGCCCTTGCTGCATTTTCCACAGCCGGCATTGCGGCCAACCGCAGCGACGCTGCGTTTGTCGCAACAGCAAGTCAGGCTCCGATACCCAACACCGGCGGTACCTGTCCGACTCCGCCGTTGATCGCGACGTTGCCGTTCTCGGACGCGGGCACCACCTGCGGTTCGACCAACTCCGTCTCGAATTACAATGCGGCTGCCGCCTGTTCGGCGACGCTGAATTTTCCGTATCCGGGTGAAGACCTCGCGTATCGGATTACGGTAGGTGCCTCGCAGAGCCTGAATATCAGCGCAACACTCGCTGGCAGCGCGGGCGATCTGGCTCTGTTCCTGATCGGAACCTGCGGCAGCGGCCCCAGCTGTCTCAAGACCAGCCAGGATGCAATCGGAGTCGGTACGGGTCCCGAGACGATTCCGACCGTGACGGGGCTGGCTGCCGGAACTTACTACGTGTATGTCGACTCCTACTATGACGCCGGAACTGCAGGCAGTTGCGGAACCTACACGCTGAACGTAACTGGCACGCTGCCGGTTGCATTGCAGTCGTACGGCATCGACTAAGCCCGTCGCACTCGATTCGCTATCAACGAAGCCCGGCCCGATGCCGGGCTTCGCCATTCTGGAGTCGCAATTCATGCGGTTTATCTCGGTTCATTCGATGACACAGGTGCGCGGTCGTGCCATGACGCGGGCAACACTCGCGCTGATCGTGCTGTGCGGCGCGACATTGGGGGATGCAGCCGCTGCGCCTGCGCTGGTCATCAGCCCGCAGCACGAACGCTTCGCCGACAGCTACCAGTTTTCCACGATTCGGCAAAACTACACCGTGACGAACCAGGGCACGGCAACGGTTGTGCTCAAGCGCATCGAAGCGCGCAGCGGAATCGGCAATATCATCGATAACCCGAAGCAGCTGGCTGCGGGTGCGAGCGGACAGATTGTCGTCGAGGTGCCCGTGGGCGCGGCTATCGGTGATACTTCTTTCCGCTTTGCGCTTTTCACCGACGAACCATCGGTCGACCGCTATCGTTTTACATTAAGCGGCTTTGTACAATCTGCGTTTGATCCAGAAGTGTCTTCTGCGGATTTCGGCACACTGAACCGCGGTGATACTCCGACACGCGAAATCGAAATCGCCTCCCGCGAGGCTGCCGACTGGACGTTCGGCGCGGTCGTCGAGCAACCGGATTTCGTCAAGGTCTCGATAAACGGCAAACGCATCACCGTCGGCCTGCTCGAATCGACACCGCCGGGGTTCATCAGCGGCCGCGTACTCGTCCGCAGCACCGTCCCTCAGCAGCCGATGGTCGTCGTCGCGATTACCGGCTTCGTGCTCGGCGAGCTGATCCTGGACGAAAAGGCAGTCAATGTAGGTGCGGTCGAATTGGGTAGCACGGTGCAGCAGAGCTTCAATGTACGGACGCGGCAGAGTCTTGCGCTGAAGGGTCAGCTGCGTGCGGAGGTCAAACCGCCCTGGCATACGCGAATCAAGGAATGTCCATCGCCGAGCAGCGATTGTGTCGCTGTCGAATTGAGTGGCAAGCCGGCCTCTGTAGGGCCGATCGGCGACACGATCATGCTGGAACGCAAAGGAAGCAAGGACCCGCCGTTGCCCGTGCATTTCTTCGGCTTGGCCGTGAATCCCGGCCAGCCCATCAAGCAGATTGACGCGCGCGACGCTGGCAGCGAGGAAAACCCCATCGAGCCAGCCGCCCGGAACCCGCTCCAGGCAGCTCTGCATCCGCAAACGATCGCAACCGCCCCTGCGCCACCTTCAGCCGCGCCGCCGGTTGCTGCGTCACCCGAAAACAATCAGCGCGCGACCACCGGCGGTGGTCCGGCGCGCCTGCATTGGAGCGCATCCAACGACAGCCAGATCTATGGCTACGTGGTGTACCGCGCAGAAGACCGTGCCGGACCGTTTCAGCGCATCTCGACCGAGATCGTTCACGCGCTGCGCGATGCCGAACAAGTTCATAAGTACGTTTTTGAAGACGGCAAGGTTCTGCCCGGTAAAACTTACTACTACTACGTCGACAGCGTTGGTACGCGAGGACAGCGCAGCCGGTTCATGCCGGTCGTCGAGAAAACCGTGCGCTGAACGCGCCGACGCAACGATGGTCGATCGAGCCGGCGCCCCGGCTCGCACTCAGCTCGCTTTGCCGGATAACCAGGCCTGCAGACGCGGCGGGTCGAATGGCCATTCGAGCTCTCGACCGTCGTCGTCGTCGCGCAATACCGGAACCCGAGTGCCGTAGGCGGCCTCAAGGGCGTTGTCGTGATCGATCCATATGCTGGAGAAGTCCGGGGCATGCGCTTCGGCGAGCACAGTCACGGCCAGATCGCACAAATGGCAGTCATCGCGCTGGAATAGTACAAGTCGCATCGGTACGGGTCGAGTGGCCGGCGGGACGCGTAGAATAGCTGGCCTCGCTTGCCACCGCTGGAATGATTCATGGCTGTCAGCGTCTTTGATATCTTCAAGATCGGCATCGGTCCATCCTCATCCCATACGGTCGGCCCCATGCGGGCTGCTGCCCGCTTCGTGAGCCGTTGGCTCGATGAACGTGGTCTGCTCGATCGCGTCGTACGGATTCGTGGTGAGCTGTTTGGTTCGCTCGCTCACACCGGTCGGGGGCATGGCACCGACAAGGCCGTACTGTGCGGGTTCGAAGGAGAGTGGCCGGACCGCATCGACCCCGACGTCATCGAAAGCAAACTGGAACGGATCCGCGCCAACCGCAAAATCCGTCTGCTCGACAAACGCGAAATCGATTTCGACGAAAAGTCCGATCTGGTATTCAACAAGCGGCAGAAGCTGCCCTATCACTCCAACGGCATGCGCTTCACCGCGTTCGGGCCGAACGAGGAAGTGCTGGCAACGCGCGACTACTACTCGGTCGGCGGCGGCTTCGTGGTCAATCACGACGAGGCCGCCGAGGACAAGATCGTTCCGGACACGACACCGTTGCCGTTCGAGTTCCATTCCGGCGATGAGTTGCTGCGGCTGTGCAACGAAGCCGGCAAGACCATCGCGGATGTGGTGATGGAGAACGAACGAGTCTGGCGCAGCGAGGCGGAAATCCGAAGTGGACTTTTAGTTATCTGGAAAGCGATGCAAAGTTGCGTCGCGCGGGGAATCCGCGCGTCCGGCGTGCTGCCCGGCGGCCTGAAGGTCGCGCGCCGTGCACCGGCCATGTTCAATGAACTGATGTCGCGCCCGGAAGCCGCGTTAAAGGACCCGTTGAGCATCCTGGACTGGGTAAACCTGTATGCACTTGCGGTTAACGAGGAGAACGCCGCAGGCGGTCGCGTCGTTACCGCGCCAACCAACGGAGCTGCGGGAATCATTCCCGCGGTGCTGCACTACTTCGACCGCTTCTGTCCGGGCGCCTGCGACGGCAAGATCGTGGAATTTCTGCTGACCGCCGGCGCGATCGGCATTTTGTACAAGGAAAACGCCTCGATTTCCGGCGCAGAAGTTGGATGCCAGGGCGAGGTCGGCGTTGCCTGCTCAATGGCCGCTGGCGGACTGACTGCTGTGCTCGGCGGAACTATTTACCAAGTGGAAAACGCCGCCGAAATCGGCATGGAGCACAATCTCGGCCTCACCTGCGATCCGATCGGCGGGCTGGTGCAGATTCCCTGCATCGAACGCAATGCGATGGGCTCCGTCAAGGCGATCAACGCTTCGCGCATGGCGATGCGCGGCGATGGCAAACACCGCGTTTCGCTGGACAAAGTCATCAAGACGATGCGCGACACGGGCAAGGACATGCAGGACAAGTACAAGGAAACCTCGCGCGGCGGTCTCGCCGTGAATGTCATCGAGTGCTGACGTCGTGCCGCGCATCCTGGTGATCGTGCTGGTGCTGATTGCTGGCTTGGTGCTGGCGCGCAGCCTGAGCCGACATGCTCCTTCGGCAGCTTTGCCTGCTGCGGACCATGGCGCGGAGCCCACAAATCTTGAACCGCAGCGCTTCATCGATCTGAACGGCGATGACTTGCCCGATGGGCGCGTGCTGCGCGCGCGAAACCGGGTCGCGGGCCCGGTCGAAGTCGAGTGCAGACTGAGCGACGTGGTCAACATGGCCAGCGACCCGCAATTGCCGAGGCGCTTCATCCTCGCCAGTCTTCACGAAAAAGAATTCTCCACAGTACGGCAGATAGATCATTCCATTCCTGCGCGCTACAAGCTCGCGTGCAATGCGATTCCCGGTGATCCACGCGCACAAGACTCAGGCGAGGTTGTCTACAGTCGCCCGTTCTATCCCGGCACCCGATTCGAAGTAACCCAGGGATTCGATGGCGTGTTCAGCCACTCCGACGCCGAATCGCGATATGCGGTGGATCTGGCGGTTCCTGACGATACTGCGGTGGTCGCAGCTCGCGATGGTGTCGTGATGCAGGTTGAAGAGGAGTTTCGCGCGTCCGGTACTGATCTGCAGCGCTATGCGTCCCGCGCCAACTACGTGCGCGTATTGCATGCCGACGGCAGCATGGCGGTCTATGCCCACCTGTCTCCGCGCAGCACGATCGTCAAGCCCGGTGAGCTGGTGCACACCGGTGATCTGCTCGGCAAATCCGGCAATACCGGTTTTTCCACAGGTCCACACCTGCATTTTGCGGTCCAACGCAATTCGGGCATGAAACTCGAATCGATACCGTTTGCGATGGATGGGGTGACTGCACCGAAGCGCTAGTTCGAGAATGCGGCGAGCACAGGAAATCGACCCGGGTCGCGTTCTGCAATGCGACGTCGCCGGCCAATTCCCTGTTGACGCGGGGTTCGCTCGCGAGGCCTTGATCGACGTCCGGCCAGCCGATGACTGAAACGACCTCGCTCGCTGCGCCGGCGACTCTTCGCCCGGAATTCGACCAATGTCGCCCAGTCCTCCCGTTGCCGATGGAGTCCCTCCAAACAACCGCATGGCACTAACGGCACTCAAGTGATCGCCGCAATCTCCAGTGCATCCGCGAGCAATGCCTGCGCAGTGACCGCGGCGCCGGCACCGGGGCCGATGATCACCAGCGGTCGCTCTCGATAGTGCGTGGTGGTCAGCGCAAACAGATTGTCGGCGCCGGCGAGAGTTGCGGCCGGGTGATCGGGACTCACCGCACGCAGACCGACACTGGCCTTGCCGGAATCGTCGAGCTGCGCAAGATATCGCAGCACTTTGCCCTCGCGAGTCGCTGCGCGGTATCGATGCTCGATCGCCTCATCGACCTCCGCGATGCGCTGAAAGAATTCGTGCGTGGGCAAAGCGGCGAGTTGCGGCGATACCAGGCCTTCGACCAGGACGGCCGATTCTTCCAGAGCAAGGCCTGCTGTGCGCGCGAGGATCAGCAGTTTGCGCGCGACGTCCGCCCCGGACAGGTCGGCGCGAGGATCCGGCTCGGTGTAACCCAGCGCGCGCGCCTCGTCGAGCAATGTGGAAAATGCGCGGGTTCCATCGTATCGATTGAACAGAAAGGACAGCGAGCCCGAAAATACGCCTTCGAGCGCATGCACATGGTCGCCCGCGTGCGTCAGGCGGCGCAAGCTCGCCAGTATCGGCAGACCGGCCCCGACCGTGGCCGCAGCTCCGTAGCGGCTTTGCCCAAGCGTTGCCGCATGCTGCAAGTCCTGCCACCGCAGCAGACTGGTGCCTTGAGCAATCTTGTTCGCGCTCACGACGTGAATGCCACGCGCGAGCCAGTGCGCATGCCGAAGTGCGACGTCCTCCGACGGAGTGGCGTCGATCACCACGCGACAGCGGGCATCGCAAGATTCAAGGCCCCGGACCAGCGCGTCGAGATCGCTTGTGCCGGCATTGCCCAGACGCGGCAATATCTGGTCCGCAGCAATCCCCGCGGAGTCGACAACACTGTTCCGGGAATTGGCAGCACCTATCAACAGCAACCGCAAAGACGCGCTGTTAGCGCGGGATAACTGCTGCAGCAAGGCGCCGCCGACCAGTCCCGTGCCCACCAGAGCGACAGCCAGCGCCTGCGACGCAGCACCGGCTTTGGTGTACGCCGAGGCGTTTGTCAGCCGCGCGTGCCGCAATCCTTCGACGACCGCCACAGCGCTCATGCGCTGATCCTCGATGCGCCGTTGCGACGCGCATCGATCCGTGCGAAGGCGAGAACCAGATCGGCGCAAAGATCGCGAGCATCTTCAATGCCGACGGACAGGCGCAGCAGATTGTCGGATATTCCCGCGGATCGGCGCGCTTCGACGGCCATCGATGCATGCGTCATTGAGGCAGGATGCGCAATCAGGCTCTCGACGCCGCCGAGCGATTCGGCCAGGGAAAAGCACCTCAGGCCATCAAGGAAGGTGGCAATTCCGGCAACGTCCGCATCGAGCTCGAAACTCAGCATCGCGCCAAAACCGGACTGCTGACGCGCCGCGAGCGCGTGTCCCGGATGATCGGCAAGGCCGGGATGGTAGATCCTCGTCACGGACTCCTGCTGCTGGAGCAGATGCACCACCGCGTCGGCATTTTCCTGGTGGGTGCGCAGGCGGGGGCCGAGCGTGCGAAGGCCGCGCAGAGTCAGAAAACTGTCAAACGGCGCACCCGTCAGGCCTATGCAGTTCGCCCACCAGGACAATTGCTGGGCAACGGCCGTATCCCTGGCGACTACGGCGCCTCCAACCACGTCGCTGTGTCCATTGATATACTTTGTTGTGGAATGCACAACAATATCCGCACCAAGCGCGAGTGGCTGCTGCAACGCAGGCGACAAAAACGTGTTGTCGACGACTACCAGGGCATCGTGCGCGTGCGCGGCTTGGGCGACGTGGCGGATGTCGGTAATGCGCAGCAACGGATTCGACGGGGTCTCGACCCACACCAGCGCCGGTGAGCGGGCCAGCGCTTCGGCCAACGCGAGCGGATCCGTGAGGTCAACGAACTGCACCTCAAAACGCCCGCGCTTCTGCCAGGCATCGAGCAGGCGCCAGGTACCGCCGTAGCAATCATGCGCAGCCACGATCAACGCGCCGGGCGGGACCAGTTCCAGAACCAGCGCCACCGCTGCCATGCCACTGGCGGTCACTACTGCTCCAGCCCCCTGCTCCAATTCGGTCAGCGCATCGCCCAGCAGATCGCGAGTCGGGTTGCCGCTGCGCGAATAGTCATATTTGCGCTTTTGTCCAAACCCGCTGAATGTATAGTTTGTCGAAAGATGCAGTGCCGGTACCACGGCGCCATGCTGGGTATCTGATTCGATGCCGGCGCGTACAGCGCGGGTGATCTGGGTAAAGTCGCTCATGGATGTAGTTCCGTTCAACAATTCAGGGTGGCGGCGATCAACGCACCGATACGCGCGGGTTCCTTCAGAAATGCGTCGTGTCCGTAGCGGGACTCCAGTTCATGCAGGGTTGCGTTGGCCAAGGCCGATGCGAGGTCTCGCAGGTCCTGGCTCGGCACGAGCCGATCGCTATCGACCGCAATCAACGTGGTCGGAACGACGATGCAGGCAGGATTGACGCGATGCAGGTCGATCGATTCGGACAAGGCCAGGTAGCGCTGGGCGTCAAAACGCGCCACGAACTTGCGGCCTGCGGCAATCAGGTAGTCTTCCACCGCGAAACAGTGTTTTCCGTCGCGGAATTCCGGAACTTCATCGAAGCGCTGCGCGAATTCTTCCGCGCCACGATACGTGGTCATGGCCAACTGGCGTGCGAGGGCCAGCGCTGGTTCGACGGATCCGGCATCGATGCCGTTTCGGATGATCTGGCGCTGGATCGAACGCAGGGCAGTTGCCAGGGGATGTGCGCGATGCGCTCCACTGATCGCGATCAGGCGTGCCAGACGCGCCGGATGGCGTGCTGCAAACGCAAGGCCGACCATCGCACCATACGATGCACCGATCAGCGCCTGAACCTGATCGATCTTCAATGCATCGAGCAATGCAGCCAGCGCATCGGCCTGGTCCTCGCTCGCGACGGCATTGGCGCCGTCGAGATCGGCAGTAGCAAGCCATTCGATGCTGAGCACCCGCCGTTGGCTCACATCAACAGCGCGCCCCGGACCTACGAGGTCGTCCCACCACCCTTCCACGGCGCCATGACGGCAGACGTCGCGGCCCGCGGAAATGCCACCCAGTACGATGACCGTCGGTGCGCCGAGCGGTCCGGTCCAGCGATAGTGGACCACGGCGTCGACAGCGGTCCTGGCGTATTTGGGCAGGATTCGCACGCGCTGGCTTGCCCGGTACCCGGGTGCCGAGGACTGCACAGGCTCATCGCCTGCCGTGGATTCGTAGCCGGTACTACCATCCAACAATGGACTGGCATCGATGACTTGCAGCGACATGGCGGTACTCCGGCGTTGACATGGACGGACCTGCAGCGCCGGACGGTCGCAACACGACACGCGGAACCTGCCCGCGCGCGGATTGCCACCCATCTTTCGGCACGCCTTTCCCCTTTCGGGGTAGGTCACCGCAGGAGTTGGCACCGTCGCGGGATTGCTCCCGCTGGTTGCCCCGGCGTCAAAGGGCCTTTCCCTCAGCCGGTCTCGATGGATCGTGTCGGCACTGTAGCGGCAAGCACGATCTTCGTCAATGGCCGTTTAGACGTCTAAATGTCTATATTCCGATTTGGAATCTTGAAATTGAGACAAATAAGTGGATTTTTCCGACTGCGGCAGCCGATTCGCCGCGAAACGGTCGGGACTGGCTCCACGCGTGCAATCCCGATAAGCTGGCGTATCGCCCAGCTTTCGATCCGCCAATGCACGCGCCCCGATTGCTCTTTTTTCCCGCTGCACTGCTCGTTTTTTCCATCTGCCATCCCGCTTTCGCCAAGAAAATATATAAGTACACAGATTCCGGCGGTGTTGTTCACTTTACCGACCAGCAGCCGCCTGACGGCCAGCCCGCTCAGGAAACCCAGGTGCGCGTGGAACGCCAGAGTTTCGTCAGCCTGCGCATCGAGGGACAGTCCGGGCAACGCCAGGCGCGCGCTTTCAATCACCTGTCAGGCCCCGCACAGGTGGAGCTCAGTCTCAGCGGCGCGGTAAACGTTGTGACCGAGCCGCCTTTGCCCCTGACGGTCGTACTCGCTGCGAACGAAGAGCGCGTACTGGCCCAGTTCGAACAAACGGACCGGGATCGCGCCGGACAGTTCGAACTGCTCATACGTGCCATGCCCGGGGACCCGCAAGGCAGTGCGGATGACTTTGCCTATCGCTGGCCGCTGGCCGGACGCGATGCTCGAATCAGCCAAGGCTTCAACGGGCATTTCAGCCATACCGACGAGGAATCGCGGTACGCGGTCGACATCGGCACGGAAGAAGGTACTGACGTGCTGGCGGCGCGCGATGGCATCGTGATGCAGGTCGAAGACGACTACTACGGCAGCGGCCTTGATCGCGAAAAATTCGGCGGGCGGGCCAATCTGGTGCGCATTCTGCACAACGACGGCAGCATGGCGGTATATGCGCATTTGCGCCTTGAGAGTGTCTGCGTGCGCGCTGGTGCGCATGTCTACGCCGGCCAGAAGCTCGGCGAGTCGGGGAATACCGGATATTCCACAGGGCCACATCTGCACTTCGCGATTCAACTCAATCGCGGCTTCAGGCTGGAGTCGGTACCGTTTCATTTGCTCGACGCAGAGGGCTCGGAAATTCCAGTGGCGCGAATCGCATCGGCAGGGGTTAGCGCTCCTGCCGCATCGCTGCGTGGCCGCTAATTTGTTCGTTCGCGCGGCCTCCATTCCTGCAAGGCAGGGCTATATCAAGAACGGCTCGCGGCCGCAGCGGCACAACCATCGAAGCAAACTGCGGTTCCTCCGCGACGCGTCGAAAGCCCGGCCGATCGGGCCGTCCGAACCGAGGCCGCTGACCGAACGCCCAGGAGCAGCTGGGCCGGTGGCAGAGGCTGAGTGAAGGCCGCCGGGACACCGCCTGTGGTCAGACTGCCCCTCAACTCGTTGCGAGCAGCCGCAATCCGGCGTCGCCATAAATCGGTTTCCGCCACGTTCGCCGACCGCGGCGAGGTCTGGGCGCCGCGCTTCGCCCGCAAAATCCGCGCGGAACGATAGTCCGGCGATCAGACCCTTCCCGATCATGGCGAACTCCCGGCCGGTCGGGAGAGTGCCACGTCAACCAGCGCGCAAGCGAATATACTGATCGACCCCGCACGGAACGCTCCATCGCAATGACTCCGCAACAGCAGCAAACCCTTCGACGCCGTACCTTCGCGATTATTTCGCATCCCGATGCGGGTAAGACCACGCTGACCGAGAAGCTGTTGCTGTTCGGTGGGGCTATTCAGATGGCGGGCAGCGTCAAGTCGCGCAAGGCGGCCAAACACGCCACGTCCGACTGGATGGCCCTGGAAAAAGAACGCGGAATTTCTGTTACCTCATCGGTGATGCAGTTTCCGTATGACGACCGCATCATCAATCTGCTCGATACGCCGGGGCACGCCGACTTCGGCGAAGACACTTATCGCGTTTTGACTGCGGTCGATTCGGCGCTGATGGTGATCGACTGCGCCAAGGGCGTTGAAGAACGTACCATCAAGCTGATGGAAGTTTGCCGGCTGCGCGATACGCCGATCATGAGCTTCATCAACAAGCTGGACCGTGAGGGTCGATCGCCGATCGAGTTGCTCGACGAGGTTGAGTCGGTATTGCGGATTCAGTGCGCGCCGATCACCTGGCCCATCGGCATGGGCTCGCGCCTGAAGGGCGTGTATCACCTACTGAGTGGAGAAGTTCACTTATACGAGCCCGGGCGCAATTTCACGCGCCAGGATTCGACGATCTTCACTTCGCTCGACGACCCGCAGGTTGAAGCGCGATTGGGCACCGACATGTTGCGGGAATTGCGCGACGAACTGGAACTCGTCGAGGGCGCATCGCACCCGTTCGACATCGACGCCTATCTGAGGGGAGAGCAAGCCCCTGTGTTTTTCGGTTCAGGCGTCAACAATTTCGGCGTGCAGCCGCTTCTCGATTTTTTCGTCGAGCATGCGCCGGGACCAAAATCGCAGCCCACAACAACCCGCATGGTTCACGCCACGGAAGAGCGAATGACTGGTTTCGTGTTCAAGATCCAGGCGAACATGGATCCCATGCATCGCGATCGCGTTGCGTTCATGCGAGTGTGCTCCGGCCGTTTCGAGGCAGGTATGAAGGCGTTTCATGTGCGCACCGGTAAGGAAATGAAATTGGCCAATGCACTGACCTTCATGGCCTCGGACCGCGAGATCGTGGCCGAAGCGTTTCCGGGCGATGTGATTGGTATCCACAACCACGGCACCATTTCGATCGGCGATACGTTCACGGAAGGCGAAGCGCTGAGCTTTACCGGCATTCCGAACTTTGCGCCGGAACTCTTCCGCCGCGCACGCCTGCGCGATCCCTTGAAAATGAAACAATTGCAAAAGGGTTTGGCACAGCTTTCGGAGGAGGGCGCTACCCAGTTCTTCAAGCCCATCATGTCCAACGACTTGATACTCGGAGCGGTTGGCGTGCTTCAGTTCGAAGTCGTGGCGTACCGCCTGAAAGACGAATACAGCGTGGAATGCGTTTTCGAACCGATCAGCGTCGCGACAGCACGCTGGATCCATGCGCCGAACGAGAAAAAGCTCGAAGAGTTCCGCGACAAGGCGGCAGCCAATCTTGCGATCGATGCAGCCGGTGAACTGGTGTATCTGGCACCAAGCCGGGTCAACCTGCAGCTGACCCAGGAGCGCTGGCCCGATGTGCGCTTTGCCGCCACGAGAGAGCATGCCAGCTCGGTATCGGCGTAAACCGAACGTTACCGATACTGGAAAAAGCTAGAAACGAAAACGACAACGCCCGGACATGCCGGGCGTTGTCATTGGGACAAGTCGGCGTAGCTGACTAGCCGCCGCCGAGTTGCTCGCGGAAAATATGATCGCTGTTGTCCGTATTGTCGGTGTGGAAAATCACGTCACTGCGCAAATCCTGCTGTGCCAAACGGGGCTCCATCTGAGATCCAAAAATACCGTCGACGGCATGCAGCGGCATTTGCGCAAGGGCCGACTGGTCGCCGAGGCCGTGCACGCTGGATCGCGCGGCAAACAATGCGACAGCCGCGACAAATATCGCTGCGATCGCGCCCCACTGCCAACCCCGTCGATCGTGCCGCCGCGGGTGCGCCTGGCGCGATATGCGTTCGCGCAGGTCATGCGCGGGCGCCTGCTGACGCAGCGCCTGGGCCAGTTCGGCGGAGGCTGGCTCCAATTCCCGCAGCATGCGCACCAGATCAGCATGGCCTGCCGACCCGGCAAGTGCGGTGGCCACGTCTTCACATTCGTGCGGAACCACACGCCCCCTGGCAGCACGAACTGCCGTTTCGCTATCCAGTAACGCCCGGGCGCTCAGCGTCGGCCGCAGGGTCTGTCGGCGATACAGTTCTGAAAGGCTAGGTCTAGTCATCGAACTCTCCTGCTCCTGCATCGCGCAAACGATTTTTAAGTTCGTCCATTCCGCGCGAAACCAATTTGCGTGCCGCTTCCGCCGATGTACCGATCAGATCTGCAATTTCCTGCAAGGCAAACCCTTGCAGATGCAGGGAAATCGGTAAGCGTCGTCGTTCAGGCAACGCGGCGAGGCAACGACGAAGTTGCTCGACATGCTGCCCTTCGTAGGCACTTTGTTCCGGGCCGACGGTCGGGTCAGGCAGGGAAACTCCCTCGTCTGACTCTTCCGGCAGCGGTTCCGCCGCCCTCACCTGAGCCCGACGCAAGGCGTCGATCACGGTGCTGGCAACGACTCTCTGTATATAAGACGCATGAAAGGCCGCAGACCGGTCACGCTCGACGGCGCGCCATAGCCGGATGCGAACTTCCTGCTCGATATCCGCCGGATCAACGCCATGCTGAGCCAGACGATGAGATGCCACCAAGGCGCGCACCTTGCTGCCGTACTCGGCCAGAAGACGCTGCAATCGCTCGTGGTTGGGGTCGGAGTTACGGCCCACGATTCACCGTTGACGGAGAGGAAGGGGTGAATCGTCGGCGAAAGCAGGGGCTGCAGGCAATGCCGGAAGCGCGATCCATCCTTGGCGGACGGGCGCGCGGAGCGGACTTCAGCCAGCGATGTAGCGCTGCAACTGGGCGAGCTCGGCAGCTTGCTCATCAATCACGGCCTTGACCAGATCGCCGATCGAGAGCACGCCGACTACCCTGCCCTGCTCTACGACGGGCAGGTGCCGGATGCGCCGATCCGTGCACAGCCGCATGCAGTCCTCGACACTATGATCAGGAGACACCGATTCGACTGGCGCTGACATGATCTGCCAGACCGGCGTTTCTGCCGACGAGCGACCCAGCAGTATGACTTTGCGCGCGTAGTCCCGCTCCGACACGATACCGGCCAATTCGTCGCCGCGCATGACCAGCAGCGCGCCAACGTGGCGATCCGCCATCAACTGGATTGCCGCAAGTACGGGCTCGTCAGGCTCGACGGAATAGACCTGGCGGCCTTTGCCCGCGAGCAAATGTTTGACCTGTTGCATGCTGCCTCCCGCATTCGGAGAGTCGGTAGCCCCAGTCTACTGCGACTCGGCGGGTCAAGCACGGGCGAGCTTATCTGCCGACGACCTCGTCGACCCGATCGGAGCGTATTTCGGCGGCGTCCGCGAGGTTGAAACGATCGATGAAGTACAGCGGTCGGCGCTTCACCTCCACATAGGTGCGCCCGAGGTATTCGCCGATGACACCCAGTGCCATGAGCTGCAGACCGCCGAGAAACAACACCGCAACCATCAGCGAGGGGTAGCCTTTGACCGAATCGCCGAACAACAACGCCTTGGAGAACACCCAGACGCCAAATACAAATGCCAAGGCCGAGGATGCGAACCCGATATAGGTCGCAAAGCGCAATGGCATGGTCGAGAACGAGGTGATTCCCTCGATCGCAAAATTCCACAATCGCCAATAATTCCACTTCGTGTCACCGGCAAACCGCGCGTCGCGGTCGTACACGATTGAAGTCTGTGGATAACCTACCCAGGTAAACAGTCCCTTCATGAATCGCTGCCGTTCGCGCAATTGCTTGAGCGCACTCAGCACCCGCTGGCTGAGCAAACGGAAGTCACCGGTGTCGCGCGGAATCGGCAGGTCGGTCATCCGCTCCATCACCCGATAGAACGCCGCCGAAGTGAATTTCTTCAGGCGCGTTTCACCCGCGCGGCTCGCGCGCGTGCCGTAGACCACATCGTAGCCCTCTCGCCATTTCGCCACAAACTGGACAATCAGTTCTGGCGGATCCTGCAGGTCCGCATCGATCACCACGACAGCGTCCGCTTCGGCGTGATCCAGGCCCGCCGTCAGCGCGAGTTCCTTGCCAAAATTGCGACTCAATTTCAGCGTGGCCACTCGCCTGTCCTCGACACGCAGGGACTCCATGATCTGCCAGGTGTCATCGCGACTTCCGTCGTCGACGTAGAGCACGTGGCAGCGCAGATCAAGGCCGTCAAACACAGCGGCGAGACGCGCGTGGAATTCCCGCAGCCCTTCGCTTTCGTTGTAGGCGGGAACGACGACGGCGAGATTCTGCATAGCGGCTGACTACCCTGCTGAAGACGCGCGATCCTAGCTGAGGTGTGTTGCGGGCGATAGCGCATCAGTGAGGAACGTAGTCAGGCCCCCCCAACTGACGGACCTGCCGTTCGATCCAGGCGGCGCGGCGCAGTACGTAGGCCGATGGTTTGTCGACCCGGTAGCGCTTCGGATTCGGCAGTACGGCTGCCAACAACGCCGCCTCATGCGCGGTCAGTGCGCCAGGGGTCTTGTGAAAGAAAACCTCGCTGGCTGCCGAAGCGCCGTAGACGCCGTCGCCGAATTCCGCCACGTTGAGATAGACCTCCAGAATTCTTCGCTTGGGCCAAAGCAGCTCCAGCAGCACCGTGAAATAGGCCTCGAACCCCTTGCGAACGAAGCTGCGCCCATTCCACAAAAACAGGTTCTTCGCCGTTTGCTGGGTGATCGTACTCGCGCCTCGCAATCGCTCGCCATCTTCGGCGTCCTCCAGCGCACTCTGAATCGCCTCGACGTCAAATCCGTGATGGTCGGGAAACTTCTGGTCTTCCGCCGCTACGAGGGCGATCGGCAACTGCGGGGAAACGCGCTCCATCGGAGTCCAGCGCTGGCGCAAGACAAAACCTTTTTCACCACCAGCCAGCGCCTCGATGCGCCGCTCCACCATGAATACGCTGGTCGGAACCGGCACAAATCGGAACAGAATGACCAGCAGCGTGCTGAGGGCCACAAAAGCCAGGGTGGCGAATAAAATATATTTGGATATTTTTCGCAACCCCGAGCGGAGCGCGCGCGAAGTGGCGTTCGTCATGTCGCGAGCGTCGCGTAAATTGGTTGCCGCGGCAAGTATTGTTGATTGCGCGGTGGTGCTCCGATCATTGCGATGGACCGCGGACGTCGAAACGCATCGGACGATTCCACCCGGAACCGGCCGACACCGGGTGGCATTCGGCGGGCGGTGTTTGCGACTCTGCGCATGGTTGGAAATCGAACAAAAAAAACCGAGGGGCGAGAACCCCTCGGTTTTTCGGGTTTACAACATTGGCACTACGGATTGGTGCAGCTGAACCCGCTCGTGTCGGTGTCAAAGCTGTCTTTGAACAGCGAGTCACCACCCAGACTGACCTCGTCGATGAATGCGCCCGAAAACTCGGCGCCGCCATCGGACGAGAAACGCCAGCGAATCTTGACCGTCTGGCCTACCACGCTGGCCAAAGTCCGGGTAAACGGCTTGAACACAGCGACTGCGGTGCCGTTGTTTGGATCAGCATTGCTGGCTGCGGTGCTCACACCGGAAAACGCGCCATGCGATGCGGCATAGCCGCAGGCGTTGATGGCGGGGGTGCCGGTCTGAGCAAGCGTCGTTGGGTAACCACCGTCCGGCGCAAGATCGTTCCAGGTCGTGCCACCGTCGGTTGAAATCTCCATCACCATGCCATCCCACTGGAACTCAACGTCGTACTTCGCCTTGAAGCTCAGGATGGCACCGGCCTGCACCTTGATCGACGGGGTCGTCAACGCAATGCATTGGTTGCCAAAGTAAAGGCCTCCATCGCCAGTGTTGTGGTAGCTGTACGAGCCCGCCGCGGCAGCCGTGTTGGTGATCTGCCAAGCCGGATCCGTGCTCATGTAAGCATGCGTGTCGCCCGCGTCGTCCTTGTAGCTATTGCCATCGACGCCGGCGGTTCCCGTCGGCGTCGCGTTCACCACGCGGCTCAGCGGTGCGACATGACCCAGCGAATCCTGCGCAACCACCCGGTAGTAGTAGGTCGAGTTGGTTCCAACGGCCGTATCGTTGTAGGTCGAACCCGTCAGACCCGCTGCGATGGTCGTCGCTGCCGTCATGTAAGGAACGGAATCACGGCGCACGTCGTAGGTCAGCGCAGCGGTGGGGCAATTCAGCGTGGCTGGAGCCCAGGCAAGGCTGACTTTGCACGAACTCGACTGGGTCGACGTGACATTGGTGCTCGCCGTATTGAAGACCGGCTGCAGTGTGCAAGCTGCGGAGGATGCTATGTCCACACATCCAGAAACATCACCTTCCACATCGGAAGAAACACCGCGAACCTTGTAGGCGTACGTGTAGCCGCCCTGACTCGTCGTGTCGATCAACGGGCTGGCTGCGCCGGTGGCAACCATGCGGAAGTCACCCGCGGCCGCCGCCGCGCAGGTACCGTTTGCGCGGTAGAGCTGGAAGCCCTGCGCACCACCGGCAGCACTGAAACCCACATTGATGTTTCCGCCGGCATTGCTCGCCGCGAGCGCGGTTGGCGCCGGGAAGGCTGCAGGATTCGGCAAGCCGAACGCGCCTGAAACAGCGAGCGCGTAGCCCTGAGTGTCCTGGTTCGGGCGCGCGCCGCCGGGAACATTGGTGCCCTTCACGCGGAACGTGTAGCTACCGGCCGTCGGTGCGGTAAAACGCACTTGCTCGACCGTGTTGCGCACATCCGCGGTGCCACCAGTCGCTGATACACCCGTGCTGAACACGTTGCCCTTGTAGGTGCCTCCCGGACCATCGACTTCCAGGTCGAGATTGTTGACCAGCGTGATTGCGGCTCCAGGCTGTGCTTCGCCGTCATACCAAGCCAGTGTGGCGCGGAGTTCCTGACCGGCAGCGACATTGGCAATCGTATACTGGTGCTGTTGTCCCGTTTTCAAACCTGCCGCATTGGTGCGCTCGAAAATGCGCAGCCGTCGATTGTCGTCACCGCCCGTCAAGGTGGTCGAGAACCACAGGTTGGAATCCAGCCACGCCCGCCCCCATCCGAAATTGTTGGTGAACCAACTGGACGCGGCGATCGGGTTGGTGCCGTTGAGCAGAACCGCCTTGGTTGCCATGCCGCTTGGGTTGTACTGGTCGGCGGCGGTCTTCGCGCCGCGGGGATAGAAACCGTCGCGGAAAAACTGCTGCAGGAGGCCGAGGTTGCCCGCGACGGTCGGAGTCGCCATCGACGTACCGCTCAACGACTTGCTGACCGGTGTTTCGGGCGTGGTGGTCGTCGATGCGTCACCCGAAGCGGAAATCGTGCTGCTGCCCGGCGCCATCACGTCCGGCTTGAGTCGGCCATCCGCAGTCGGACCGCGGCTGGAGAACGACGCGATGGACGTCGAGCCGGCGTGACCCAGCGCACCGACGGTGATTGCGTTCTTCGCGTTGCCCGGTGATCCGATCGAAGTCGCCGTCGGGCCGTCGTTGCCGGCCGCGACAACGAACACCATGTCTTCCTGATCGTGGAGCAGATAGTCGACGTTGTAGTCGTCGCCAGCGTAAGCGCCCGCATCGCTACCGCCCCAACTGGCGCTGTGGATGCGCGCGCCAGCGGATTTGGCCTGCCTCAATGTACCGACCAGATCGGAAATCGACAGGCAGCCGCTGGTATCGTTGCCGATATCCTGGAACAGCAATTGTGCGTTGGGCGCCATGCCGTCGGCCGAATTGGTGGCAAACGCGTCATGGCCCGATGTGGTCGGAGTGGAGGCGAGGTACGTGTTCGCGCCCCAGACACCCGACGCATCGCCCGCAATCGTGCCACTCGTATGGGTTCCGTGGAAACTGGTGCCCGACGTGCTGCAGACCGCGTTGTTGTCGTATGCGGTTGCCCCAGGCTGCACCCAGTATCCGTATACTTTGTTGTCCGGATGCGGGATACCCACATTGGGCAAGACCGGCGTATCGGCCAACGTCACTTCGACGTGATCACCCAAGCCTTTGTTCAAGGTCGTGAACCACGCTTCATTGGCGTCAAGGCCCGAGTCAGAAATGCTGATGATCTGACCCGTACCGAACAGCCCGTGGTCCCACAAGGGCGTCGGCGTTCCCGCCGCACCATTGCCCGCCGTCCCGGCTGTCGAGTTGCCTTGAATCGCCGCGATCGCGCCAGCGTTGCCGACATATGCCTGATAGTAGGGGACGACCCAAGACACTCCGTCCTCCGCCGTGGCCACGCGCACCAGATCGGCAAGGCCGCTGGCTTCAACGTGCACACGCACCTGCGGATTGTCCGCGCGCTCGTTGATCGCTGTGATTTGCAAACCGTCAACCTTGCGCAGCGCCTGCGCAAGGCGTTCTGCCGATTCACCGGAAAAGCCGAACACATCGATCTCAAAGCCACCTTGCGGGGCCGCACGCAGCGCGTTGATGGTACCCGTCCACAAAGCCGGGTCGAGCTTCATGCCAGGCTGATAGTAGCCAGCCCAGCGCACGCGATCGTCGCTGGTCAATTGCTGCAAACCGCCATCACCGAGCGCGACGATGTAAGCATTGTTGGGTACATAACCGAGCACCCGCATGCCGGTCTTTTCCAGCCGAGCGCGCGCGGCGCGGTCGCCTTCGTTGAACTGCACCAGCGCATAGTGGCTGGACTGCACGTCAGACGCGGCGCCCGTTGCGCTGAAGTCCACGCGTTCGGTGCGTGGGTCGATCAGGCCAGCGCGCAAAAGCAGCAGTTGGCGATCCGCCAAGCGCACGTCTGTCAGGTCACCTGGCGTCGGCGCCTGAGGCGCGACAGCGTTCAAGGATTGGGCCGAAATAGTGCCGGCGATCAGCAGCAGCGAGATCGCGGCAGTCAAGCGGTTGCGGTTCAACATTGGAATACCCCTAGTCATTTATGCGAAGCCCCGTGGCGCGTTGACGACCAAAGCCCTCCCACGTAGCCGCACGAATATATGCAAGCCCAGCTGCGGCTACGTCAGTCGTCGGACTTACCAAAAATCCGACTTCCGCGCGCCGCGCGCCTGCCCCTGGGCGGACATTCGTGGACGATTTTCCACCTGAAAATCGATCGCCCGCAGCCAGCTGACAGACCGGCGCCGTTGCAAAACCCTGATTCAACGCTACATGCTCACGCTTTGCATCGCAGGAGTTGCCATGACCAACAGCAGAGACCATCTGCATCGTTTCGTGCTGCAGAACGGAGCGATCCGCGGCGTGCTCGTGCAGCTGGAGCTCGCCTGGCAGGAAGTTGCGTCCCGTGCGGCCTATCCGGCCGCGATCCGGGATGTGCTCGGCAAGGCGCTTGCCGCAAGCGCGATGCTTACTGGGAACATCAAATTTCGCGGCAATCTTTCCGTTCAGTTCAAGAGCGACGGCGACCTGCGCCTGCTATTCGCGCAATGCAGCAACGACGGCGATCTGCGTGGTCTGGCGCAATGGCGCGCTCCGCTCGCCGACTCGATCGACCTGGCGCGACAAGAAGCAGCGGTTTTTGCGATCACGATCGAACACGCCGACAACGGACAGCGCTATCAGGGAACTGTGCCGGTGGAATCCAGCGAACTTGCGCAGCTGATCGAAGGATATTTTTCCCAATCGGAACAATTGCCCACGCAGGTGATCCTGGCGTGCGGCGAGGGCCGTTGCGCGGCGCTCATGGTTCAGAGGGTCGCCGATGGCGGTGGCATAGGGGAACTCGACCCGGATGGCTGGAACCGCATCCGGCATTTGACGTCCACCGTGCGCGAGAGTGAATTGCTCGACCTGTCAGCGCAAACGTTGCTAACCCGTCTTTACCACGAAGAAGACGCGAGTCTGCAAGAGTCGCAGCCTTTGAAATTCGCGTGTCACTGCAGTCGCGAACGCGTGTCGGCCGTTTTACGCAACCTGGGTCGCGAAGAAGCGACGGCAGCGCTGCAACAGGACGGCAAAGTCGAAGTCATCTGCGAATTCTGCAATTCGCACTATCACTTTGACCGGATCGATCTCGCCCAGCTGTTTCTCGAAATTGCCGCCCCGCCCTCTTCCCAGGCGACGCACTGACGTGTGTCACGAAATCGGCAATTTGAATCACTGAACCGAGCGAAGAAACCACCACTTCCGTCCCAGTGGTCCGACCAGGCATCCGCCGAGAATCACGCTCGATGTAAAGCGTCGGGAGTCGGCGCTTGCCGAAAAAAAACGTTGCTTAATGCGACCGATCGCGTCGCCAATGCAAATAATGGAACTGATACACTAATGGATTGTGCGCTCAACTTAGCCAATGGGCGGCCGGCTGTGGAGTTGCGAACAGGAACCCTTGACCGAATTCGCAACCGATCGCTTCCAGCGCGGCGTGTTGCTCCTCGGTCTCGATGCCTTCAGCGATGACCTGCATGCCGAGCGAGCCCGCCAATGCCTGAATGGCTCTGACGACAGCGCTGGAACTCCCATCATCGTGCGGCCGCAATTCGGCGACAAAAGACCGATCGATTTTCAATACCTGCAACGGATACTGGTGCAGATAGCTCAGCGATGAGTAGCCAGTGCCGAAATCGTCCAGCGCAACGCCGATTCCGCGGCGGCGCAAGTTGACCAGAATCTGTTTGACCAGGGCAGGATTTTCGAGCAGTCCGCCTTCCGTCACTTCGATGCGTATGCAGGCCGGATCGACGCCATGGCGGTCAAGAATTGCAAAAATCTCCCGATCCAGCTCACTGGAGCGAAAATGCCTCCCGGACAAATTGATGCTGATGAAACGGCCGTGCACGGTCAGCGCTGGTGCGATCATGCAGACCTTCTCGAACATCAGCCAATCGATCTGTTCTGCCGATCCGTTTTCTTCAGCGACGGGAAGAAATTCGCCGGGCAGCAGGATTCCGCGCTCCGGATGCCGCCAACGCACCAACGCCTCATAGCCAACAACATTCCGATCGTACAGCCGGACGATCGGCTGGAAATACGGTTCGAGTTCGCCACGGCCGATCGCGCGGCGCAAATCGTTTTCTATCTCAAGCAGGCGCAGCGCTTCCTGATGCAAACGTTCATCGAACAGCGCGTAGCGGTGGCGCCCTTCCGCTTTCGCGCGATACATTGCCACATCGGCGTCGCGCAACAGTTCCTCGGACTTGGCGTAACGCGGGGCGGCCAAGGCGATGCCGATGGATGTTGAAGTAAATACTTCCTTCACGCCCAACCGGATCGGCTCGTTCAATGCTTCAATGATGCGCTGGGCGACAACACCAGCACGATCCGGCGCCGGAATATCGTGCAGGAGCAGCGCAAATTCATCGCCACCCAAGCGGGCGACCACATCCCCGGAATCCAGGCATCCCGCGATACGTCCACCCACCTCATACAGCAGGTCATCGCCCACCAGGTGTCCCACGGAATCGTTGATCACCTTGAACCGATCCAGGTCCAGGAACAGCACGGCGAACTGTCGCTTCGGGTCATCTCGATATCGAGCGAGCGCGAGATCCAGACGCTCAAGGAACAAGGTGCGGTTCGGCAGGCCAGTCAGGGAATCGTGCAGAGTCTCGTGTTTGAGTTGGCGCTCGATACTTTCGCGATAGGCGATCTGTTCGCGCAGATCGCGATTCGCCGACGCCAGTTCTCCCGTGCGCTCAGCGACGCGCTGCTCCAGTTCGGAGTAGGCGAATTTCAGCGATTCGGCACTGCGTTTGCGCTCGAGCGCGTTGGCGATGTGGTACGAAACAAAAGTCAGTAGTTCCTGGTCGCGCAAAGTGTACCGGTGGTCCTCCGAGTAACTCTGCACCGCAAGCACGCCGACCGTCTTGTCGGTGCAAATCAGAGGTACACCGAGCCAGCACACTGAATGCGTGCCGATACTGATCACGTCGCCGCCCTGCTTCATTCGCTCGATCCCGTCGCGATCGGCGAGCAGTGCAGTCCCGTGCGTAAGTACGTATTCGGTGAGTCCGCGACCGAGCTTTCGAGTGCGGCGCGTATGGTCGAATTCGTCGACCGAATACGGAAAATTCAGCTCGCTGCCATCCTCGGACGCGAGGGCAATATAAAAATTACGCGCGTTCAGCAGCCCGCCGACCACACGGTGTACCGCAGCATAAAAATCTTCCGGGCCGTCCGTCGTATTGGCGAGTTCTGCGATACGGAAAAGCGCGGCCTGCAGTCGCTCCCCGCGTTGCCGCTCAAGGACCTGCTGTTGAAGCACCCGATTCGCTTCGCGTAGCGCATCGGTCCGTTCTTCGACGCGCTGTTCCAGTTCTTCATGCGCATGCCGCCGTTCCAGGGCAGTCAGGATGTGCTGCGCGACATAGGCAAGCAGCGCCTGATCCTGATCCGAAAATCTTTCTGAATTCTTATAACTTTGGACAACAATTCCACCGACAGTCTCACCGCTGCGCACCAGTGGCACGCCCAACCAGTCCACGCATTCGGGACCAGCCGGCTTCACCGGCCCGGAAACCTGAGTGTTCAGCACTTCGGGCGATCCCCGCAGCGGTTTTCCGCCCGTCAGCAGATACCACGTCATGCTGTGGAACAGGTCCTGCAGCTTGAACTCCCGTGCCGCATCCGGCGCATCGGGGTCCGCAACATCGACAAAATACGGAAACTGCACAATGTCACGTTGTTGGTCGTAGAGCACGATGTAGAAATTCTCGGCGTACATCAGGGTCCCGACGGTGCCGTGCAACGAACGCATGACCTCGCCCATATCGCGGTCCGCGCTGGCTTGGTCCGCGATCACGAAGAGCGCGCGCTGCAGACGCTCGGCCCGCTCAAGGCGCTCGACGGTCTGCTGCAGGTTTTCGGCCGCGCGCACGCTGACGAGCTTTGCGTCGAGCAGCGAGACACAGCGGGCCCAGGCATCCTGCCAATCCGGATGCGACCAGGACTCGGCCGAGACCGTCGCATCGAGCAAACCGGTAGTCGCGTCGGGAACTCCGAGCGGCTGAAGGACCCTAACGCGGGACAAAGCGGCCTCAACCAGGACGATGGGCGCAATCAACGTCGCGCCGCCACGCTCCGCGGATCGCGAAGCCACGTGCCGGCCGATGAGCACCGCTGCCGCGGCGCTGTCCACGAGCCGGTAGGCGCCGGACCCGAGCATCGCGCTACAGAGCAAATCGCCCGCCCGACCCACATTTTCCCAACCCACCGACTTCAGCAGCCCTTGCAGCGCATGATCAACCGCATCCCGGCCGGCTCCCGGCCAGGATCGCGACATGCCTGTGTGACTTGCACTGATTGGTGTAGACATGGACTCGGCTGGATCGGACGGCAACGGATGCAGGCGGTCAGTGTAGCGGCAAACCCCAACCCTGCGACCGGCACCAGCATAAGTAAACAGGCGCGCACGAACCGTTAGTTTTTTGTAAACTATCGTCCAGCCCTCCCCGGTAGGCCGACGCTTTCGAAAGCACGGAACTCCGGGGCGGTTTTCCAGTCCGAGTGGTGCGAACTGCCCACCGTATTGGCCAAACACCAAGGACGCCGCACCCGACCATGCGTAGCACCGTGCTTTGCGCCATGCTGACCCTGCTGATGCCGCTTGCGGCGTCTGCGCAGTCGCTCGCGCAGCAATCGGCGTCCGCGCAAACTTCGGCGATGCTGCTTGACCGCTTGCTCGACACTGCGGTGGCCACAGCGCCGCTGGACATCGATTCAACGCGCGTGATTCCGCTCTGGAGCACTTCGGACGGCCGAATCCTCGCCGCCATCGCCTTGGCCAATCCTGCACTGTCGCCGTTGGAGCCCGCGTCTCCACAAGTGGCAAACGCGCTCGATTGGCAGCTTATTGATGCGACGGCACTGTTCGCTGGTCGGCTGGATATTCGCCTGGGAAGCCAGTTGGTGGCGAATGCGCGATTCAGTCAGACACCGCTGCTGCTGTCGGAAAGCGACGCGCTCGCAGAGAGCGCCTGCATTGGCTTTGGCAATGACCTGGGCGCCGGCCGTTATGCGTGTCCCAATTTGCAGCAAAAGAGATATCTTGGACAATTGTACTCCGGAAATATTGGAACCGATTGGACAAGGGGACCATTGAGCCTCGATGTCAATCTGGGACTTGCATGGCTGAATCCGGGCACGGATGCCACTGCCACACCGTTGGCCGCATGGCGCGGTCCAATCCCCGGCACGGTCGCTTCCATTCCAGGAACGCTGCCAACGCTGGTGATGCCCGGCAACGATCTCTATCGACTCGACAGCAGCGCTACGCTGGGAGCGAGCGGGCGC
The DNA here is from genome assembly GCA_039934615.1 of Tahibacter sp. GTDB lineage: Bacteria > Pseudomonadota > Gammaproteobacteria > Xanthomonadales > Rhodanobacteraceae > Tahibacter. The sequence goes on along the minus strand of JBDTLV010000003.1, from coordinate 13,757 downwards.
TGGGCTTTTCCATCGGGTCAATCCATCGGATTAGGCGCAAATTTTGGGCACATCCGTCTCATACCTGATGCATCGGGTACGCGCTCGATCTTCAACCAGACAGCATTGAGCCTGGGTGTCGGCAGCGAAACCTTGAGTGGCAATATCACCGGGCGCATTTTCAGCCCGCTTGCCACCAGCACGCCGGGCCAGCAACGCTGGACCGGCATCGACCTCGGCGTGACCTGGCATACGCCTTGGCAAGCCGATCTTAGCGTCGGTGCGCAGAATCTCTGGACCAGTCCGCCCCTGACCGGCACCGATGCCGATAGTCAGGCGCGCACTCCTTACGTCCAGTACCGCCAGGATCTCTAGCTTTTTCTGCTGATCGCTTTCGCGCGACCGGATGAGGTCGCTTGACGCAGCGTGCGCCATCTGCATTCCGAATAATCACGCTTTTGCGCAATTTCGGCATCCTGAAAGAGCGCTCGAATTACCTCCCCGAATCGCTCAAAAATCACCAATTAACCAAATATAATCAGTAAGTTGATGTCAATTTCAAGGTGTTAAGATTCCGCTTAGTTGTAATTTCGCAACAGGGATTCCCTCACGTTGCGAATGTTGCTAGTATCGGCCGCTGCCGAGGCTTTAGGTAGGTTATTCCTTGGCCATTTCCAGGAAGGAAAAGCAATTGTCCCGATCTGTGTCACAACTCTGACGTTGGAGAGTGTAATGAAGCAAAACAGCAACGAGCTTCTGCGAGCCGTGCGCTACGCCCTTTATGTGGGCACGACCGCCGCAGTAGGCCTGACCGCCGCTCCCGTATTTGCCCAGGACGCCGCCGGCGACCAGAGCACCGACAAACTTGAAACCATCGTCGTTACCGGTTCGCGCATTCGTCGCGTCGATCTGGAAACCTCGAGCCCGGTTTTCGTCATTGACAAGGCTGCCATCGAGAAGACCGGCAAGGTCACCATCGGCGACCTGTTGCAGGAAGCTCCGGCAATCGCCGGCGCCGCGACCAACCCCTCCGTGAACAACGGTGGCGGTACCGGCGCGTCGACCGTTTCCCTGCGTGGTCTCGGCTCGCAGCGTACCTTGCTGCTGCTGAACGGCCGCCGCGTGTTCTACGCGGACGTCAACTCGATTCCGATCAACATGGTTGAGCGTATCGAAATCCTGAAGGATGGCGCCTCGGCCGTTTACGGCTCGGACGCAATCGGCGGCGTGGTGAACTTCATCACGCGTCGCGACTTCCAGGGTCTGGAAGCCTCGGCTGATTACGGCATTTCCGACCGTGACGATGGCCAGCGCAAGGGCTTCTCGATGACCATGGGTCATTCGAGCGACCGTGGCAGCCTGGTGGTTGGCGCCACGTTCAACAAGCAAGAAGCCGTTAGCGCCGGCGACCGCAGCTTCTCCAGCCCGGTCCTGTCGAACTACTTCGGCAGCGTCGTTCCGGGTGGTTCGGGTTCCGTACCGAATGGCCGCGTCGTGATTCCGCGCACCGTTGCTGCCAGCTTCGGCATCAACTGTGCCGGCACCGGCGCCACAGTTGCGGTCACCCGCATCACCGGCCGCCCCGGCACCGCGACCAGCGACTTCCGTTGCTATATCGGTCCGCCGAATTCGCCGAATGACGCGTATGACTTCTCGCCGTACAACCTCGAACTGACTCCGACGGAACGCGCTGGTCTGTTTGCCTCGGGCAACTACCGTATCAGCGACAACGTCGAAGCCTATTTCGAAGCGGTCACCAACAAGACCCGTTCGCGCTCGATCATCGCTCCGTTGCCGCTCATCCTGGGCAGCAACAGCGGCGCCGACATCTCGGCGACCAGCGTTTACAACCCGTTCGGCGTGCGGATCAACTCGGGCGGTATCCGCACCGTGTTGGCCGGCAACCGCGAAACCCGCTTCCAGACCCAGGCTGACCAGATCAGCACGGGCCTGAAGGGTTCGTTCGGCGACACCTGGAACTGGGATGCAGGTATCACCTGGGCGCGTACCACCCAGAACTTCCAGCAGACCGGTTACTACCTGAAGTCGGGTCTGGCTGCGGCCAGCGGCCCGTCGTTCATCGACGCCAATGGCGTCGCACGTTGCGGTACACCGACTGCGATCATCGCAGGCTGCACGCCGGTCAACTTCCTCAATGTGACCGACGGCACTTCGCCGGCTGGCTTGGCGAATCTGGCTGCTCTGCAGGCGCTTTCGGTCAATCCGAGCACCAAGACCTACGCGAACGAAAAAGTGGCATCGTTCAACCTGACCGGCGAGCTGTTCGAGTTGCCTGCAGGCGCGGTTTCAATCGCAGGTGGCGGCGAATACCGCAAGGACTACCAGTACGCACAGCCGGACGTCAGCTCGCTGATCACGAACCCGGTTCTGGGCACCTGCTTGACCAGTACCGACGCCTGCGCTTCCGCGAACTCCGGTTCACTGAGCGTGCGTGAGTTCTACGCGGAACTGTTCGTCCCGGTCCTGCGTGACGTGTTCCTCGCCAAGTCGCTGAATGTGACCCTGGGTTCGCGCTATTCCGATTACTCGGCATTCGGTAACACGACGAATTCGAAGATCGGTCTCGAGTGGCGCCCGGTCGACGACGTGCTGTTCCGTGGCACGATCGCCGAAGTGTTCCGTTCCCCGACGATCAGCGACCTGTTCGGCGGCATCACGCCGTCGGCCGACACGATCTCGCGCGATCCATGCTTCACCGGTGACCTGTCGAACGTGGCCTGCAAAGGCACGCAGCGTCCGGACGTCGTGAACTATCAGACTCAGTCGCTGCAGGGCAGCAACGAGAACGTCCAGCCGGAATCCGGCAAGTCGTTTACGTGGGGTGTTGTGTATGACCCGAACTGGCTGGAAGGGTTCTCGACCTCCGTCGACGTCTGGCGCATCTATCTGCAGGACACCATCGGTACGGTGGGTACGCAGAACATCGTTGACCAGTGCTACAACTTCGGCAACTACTGCAACCTCTTTACGCGTGAAGCGCAGAGCGGTCGCGTGGACCTGATCCTCAACACCACCCAGAACGTCGGCCGCATTGACACCACGGGCGTTGATGTCGGCATGAAGTATCGTTTGCCGGAAACGTCGTGGGGCAACTTCCGCGCGTCTTTCGACACGACCTACCTCGCGAAGTACAACCGCCAGACCATTCAGGGCGACATCACCACCCAGACCAACTATGCGGGCTCCTACCAGAGTTCGTCGGGTGGCGGCAGCGGCAACTACACCCGCTGGCGCGCGATTGCCACCTTGAACTGGAACCTCGGCGCGTTCGACGCATCGTGGAAGGTTCGCTACACCGGCGCTTCGCGCTTCGGTGATGTCGTTCCGTCGGGTTCGGGCTACAACGTCGTCGCTCCTGTGACGGTTCTGCCAGGCAGTGGTGGGAATCAGGCCCAAAGCTACAAGATTGGCGCCGCGACCTACCACAACCTGTCGTTCGGCTACAACATCGAACCGCTGCACACCCAGTTGGAAGTGGGCGTGGACAACGTGTTTGACAAGCAGCCGCCGCAGTTGTGGCAGTACGGCTTCAACGGCAACACCGACGAGCGCACCTACGACACCGTGGGCCGCTACTACTTCGCCCGCGTTGGCGTGAAGTTCTAATCGGTTGATACCGGCGTAACCAAGGCCGCGCGGCGCAAGCCGCGCGGCTTTTTGCGTTTTGATCGACGGAATCGTGACAATAGGGCGATTGCCCGCATCAGGCGTCGTCGCGATACTGCGTACATACCAACCAACTGGAATGACCAAGTACACCATGTTGCAAATTGCAGTCGACCACTTGCAGAACGGGCGCTACGCTGAAGCGGAAGCCTTGTGCCGAGCTGCATTGCAGCGGGCCAGCAGTGACGACGCCGCGAGACTTTTTCTCGCAATCAGCCTGCAGGCTCAAGGGCGTCTTCCCGAAGCAGTCACCCTATTCGCCGCGTTGGTCGCAACGAATCCGGATAGCTACGAGCATTGGAACAACTACGGCAATGTCTTGCGCGAAACCAGACAGTACCCCGAAGCCGACAACGCTTATCGGCGCGCCCTGCAACTTACGGGGCACGACCCAAGTCTGCTTTTGAATATTGGGTTGAATCACCTTGAGTCCGGAGAGCCTGCTCAGGCGATCGATTGGCTCAAGGCTGCTTTCGAACTCGCACCGCACGATGTAGAAATTAGGGTCCACTACGCCAGCGCGGCCTTCGAGTGCGGGGAAATCATGCGGGCACGGCGACTAGCCGCAGACCTGCCCGAATTTCCCCAACTGGAACCGCAAGCGTTAGCAGAGGCCGCCTGGCTGCACTACCGCGTCGGCTCCCCCACGACGGGTGAGAAACTTATCGAGCATGCGGCGAAGGTGTATCCGAATCACCCACTGATTTTGCTCAGACAGGCATCGTTGCACGAGCGCTCGAACCGTCTGGATGACGCTCAACGCATCGTCGACCAGCTCATCGCGGAAAGTCCCGCAATGAACGAACAACAATCCGAGGATCTGGCGATACTGCGTACGACCCTCGCGTCGCGCGGAACCGATCTGCAGGAAGCCCGAATTCGACATGAGCAATTGATCAACACAGCGTCATCGAAAGACAGACTGATGCCTTTGTACTTCTCGCTGGCGAAGGTCCACGATCGCGCCGGGGACTACGCTGCGGCCATGCAAACTCTTGAACTTGCACATCGCGTACAGGTGGAAATTGTCAGCCGCCGATCTCCCAAGCTGTTTTCGGCAACCCCGCTCGCCTTAACTCAATATCCGGTGAGTGCAGAAGACGCAGCGAACTGGCCGCAATTCAATGAAACGCCTGGCATCGCCGAGAGCCCTATTTTCATCGTCGGTTTTCCGCGCTCGGGTACTACCATGCTGGAAACCATGCTCGACGCACACCCGGCACTTGCTTGCATGGACGAACGACCGTTTCTGCAGGATCTGATCGAGTACATGCGTGAACGCGACATGCTCTACCCAGAAGATTTATCAAAATTAACAGCTAACCAATGCACCGAAATGCGCGCCCTTTACTGGAAGCTGGTCGCGGAGTGTGTGACTCTTCAGCCGGGACAACGGTTGATCGACAAGAATCCGCTCAATCTGCTCAAGCTTCCGCTCATCTGTCGACTCTTTCCGAACGCACATATCATCCTGGCGCTGCGTCACCCCTGCGATGTGCTGCTCAGCAACTACATGCAGAATTTCTTCTCGCCGAGTTTCGTCGCGATGTGCGCGACGCTGGAAACCACGGCATTGCGATACGTCGATGCATTTGAATTCTGGCGCAACCAATGTGACGTGTTTGCACCAAACGTCCTGCAACTCCGCTACGAAGATATCGTCGAGGATATTGAGCCGTACGCGCGTCAAATCGCCGCTTTCCTCGGATTGCCGTGGCACGAGGGTATGGTCAATTTCCATGAACATGCGCGCCAGCGCGGATATATCTCAACCCCCAGCTACTCGCAAGTCATTGAACCCGTGTATCGCAGCTCATCAGGTCGCTGGCACCGCTACCGGAAGTACCTGGAGCCCGTGATACCCATACTGCGACCGGTCGCCGAGCGCTTCGGTTACACGTTTTGAGTAAAGTGTCGGTGACGCCAATTAACTTAGCGGATTTCCAGCAAAAACCCTGCGCGAATTGACTGAATCCCCCAATGAACCCCCCCCCCCTCTTTCCTAACCCGCGCAAGACGCGAGCAGTTCGCCCTTTGGGCTCCGTCGACGTCGAACGATTGCGCGCGGATGTCCTGAGAATTCCAGAAGCCATTTGGCAAGCAGAAAACGCAGAAAAGCCGAATAAGTACGGTGCGCTGGATCGCACCGAACATATCGTGTTCCGATTTGTTTCCAATGCCGCTGATTGGCGTGAATCCTTCGAGCGTCCAATCTGGGAAGAATGGCGTACACGCATCGAACCCATCTTGCAGCAAGCGACCGCACCCTACGCTTACCTGGAGGGAGCATATCCTCGCATCATGCTGGCGCGCATGGCGCCGGGCGGTGTCATTCATCCGCACGTCGATGCCAATCCGGCGGCGCGCTGGCCACACAAAATCCACGTTCCGCTGCAGACAAATCCTGATGTCAGGTTTTTCGTAGACCCGACCGACTACCACCTGGAAGTCGGTCAGGCCTACGAAGTGAACAACCTGGGCCTGCATGCGGTAAAGAATGCCGGCACCACTTCACGCATCCATCTGATCTTCGAGTATTTTGATCCGAGCCAACCGGTGGACTCGTAGGCCTAGATAATATGGCACTACCGGAACAGGACGGAAGACGCCATTTGTCAGCCGCAATCTGCGTATTGCAACCAGCACCGACTCAGATGTCGACGTTGATGCGGATAATATCCGGAGTTCGATTTCCCGACTAGCTTGCCTCGCGCATAGCCATCAAAAACAACAAAACCTCAGATAGGGTCGCCTTCGCAATTCAAATCGACGATACTATTGTTAAAATTCCACGAAATATTGCTCGATGAAGTTACCGGTGCACTCGTAACATCGTAGGAAATATACGCCGCATGTCCGTCCGGACCTATATCCTTGCACACGCTCAGGAGATCCCCCACTCCCGCTCCGGAACCCGAGCCTAGATTGACTGCGGCGGTGAGAACCGCAGAGCTGGTTTTTGAAAACGGAGAGCATGAATTGCAGATGGTGTCGTAATTGGCCGCGGTAGCCACGTTGCACAGCAGCAGGGCGCCGATTGCAACCGACGAAAGAGTAACTTTCATAACACTTCTCCTCGCAATATGGCCTGCGCATATGCGCTTGCCTGAAGTCGCTGCGCATTGGACAAGTCCGCAAATTCGCGCTCAAGTCCGACGCTGAATTGAGAAACCTCGTTTGGATAGGCCGACTCGGCACGCAACCGTTCCAGCCATGCCAGCTTGTATGCATAGGCGAGCGTCAAATCGGCCGACTGAAGTATTCCCTTTGCGTATACATCGCCCATCGAGAGATAGGCATCTGCATAGCCATTCGCGGCCGCATCGCGTAGATACGGAAGTGCGCGCGTGTAGTGTTCCAGCACTCTGTTGTTCAAGCGCGAAGTCAGGCTCTTGTCTGCCTCAGCGGACATGTTGTAGTACGCGACACGCATTTCGTCATCGCCGTCGTCCGCCGCATCGCGCACGATGTCCCAATCCAGAGCCAACTGGCTGTCTGTGAAGCCCACACAACGCTTCAAGGTCTCATCCATATTCTTCTGACTCAGACGCCCTTGCTTCGGCAGAGCAGGGCGCAATTTCGCATACTCCAATTGTGAAGGCCGGTTCGTGCAGTTGCCTATTCCGGCGTGCAACAGACGAGCAGCACGCGTGTCACCGCTCTTAGCCGCAGCGAACAGGGAATCGAAGTATCTATTCGCAAGGACAGAAGCATCTCCCTCGCTCTGCGCGAACGTCGCGAGAACTTTCTCCAGCAGGTGCCGCTTGAATCCACCTGCGCGAACCCCGGCCTCCGCAGTTGACAAACTGGGGGCGCTCGTCGGCGGCGCACCGAGATAAACCCTCTGTGACACATCTCCTGGAGCAACAGACACTTTGGCCTTCAGCAAAATCAGACTGCCAAAAACACCTGTTGCGACGAGGACGGCCGCCAGAAGAAGTGGCTTCATCGAGATCATGCTTCAATCTCCATCCAGCAATTTTCAACAAACAACTTGTACACTTCTGTTTTATGTTTTACAAGACTTGTATTACACATATGTTCCTATTCGTCGTTAAATGTATGTAAATATCATTTTTTTCGCCATTTAAATCATGAAGATATGGACGTAGTTTGTCGCCGCGCCCAAGAAATCATGCGTCGCTGGAAAAAACATTGCATTGAAAAGATGAGAGAGATGATCAAAATTCGGGGTCATGGCAATACGCTCGGCAGCGCACGAACCGCCGCAACGATACGCAAAAAAAGGAACCGGAAATAGTTTACGAGTCGTCACGGGAAAGCACCCCGCAGTTTGTCGCCTTCGCGTAGACAGGATCAGTGATCCAATAAGTCAATGCGGACCGGGCGAATTCACACTTTCAGCTTCACGCTACAAGGGCGGGTTGCGGCAGTAGATCGTGCCGCGACAGGGTATATCGGGGGACGATCATTCAATCCAGCGTGTTGCTGCGCATCTTAGAGGCTCGCTGCGGCAAACTTCGATAGAACCTAATCAGTCGCCGCACCGAAACGGTAATTGAAGAGCTCAAAGTCCCGGAGGTAAGTTGCTGCAACGCGTTCGCGAAGCTCCGAGTCGTAGTATTCCTGGTACGGACGGTGGATCGACTGGTTCACTTGTTCAAGTTTCGCCAACGGCAAGTCAAGTCGCGCGCAGATTGTGTCGAAATCGCGCTGCATGAATTCAACTTTCCCGACGAAATCCATAAGCAAATCCCCCGCCGAATCACACAGCAATTCGTTTTGCGGGCGAAACAGAATGTGCTGATGCAGCTTGACGTCGTTCAGCACTTCGTTCATCACGGCATTCGGTTCGGTCGCAAAACGTTCGGTGTTCCGACTCATGAACGAGCAGAACGAAACGAAGCGGTCGTAAGGATTGCGGACAAATGCAAACTTGAAGTACTCCATAAACAAAGGCGATCCGAGCACGGGGAGAACCTGTGCCGCACTGAGATGCCCGTGACCCAATGCGCTGAGTTCCGGAAACGGAAGGCGCTTGTGTACGAACAGACCGACCTGCTCAAGATCATCCTGCGTCAAGTGTGGCCGCAACGCCTGACGCACCGAATGAGTGCCGGTCTTCGGAACCGCGAAGAAAATGAATTTTTTTGTATGTGAAATGATCACTGAAGACGCGTCCACGCTATTGGGCAGATGTCTCAACGAGTTGATCGGCCAACGATTCTGGCTAACGCCGTGAGCGGCTTAATTTTCGCACATTCGTGCACCATCGTTGCGCCGGCAGCGGACCAGAGTCGGGGAGATGCAGGGTCCGCGCAGGCGAGAGCCAGTAGTCCACTGGCCTGATAAACTGGCGCTCGTTCCGCTTACGGGAACACCTGAGTCTCGTCCGTTTTCAGGCATTGCCCATGAAACTGCAAGTTCCCTTTCTGCAACTGCCGCTGACGTTCGATGCCGGCGCACTGGCCGTCGAAATCGAGCGGATCGGTGAAGCAGCCTGGCGCCCGCATCCACAAGGGTTTCCGGGCAACTCGGCATTGCCGCTGGTGGCAGCCAATGGCGACCCCGACGACGACGCGGTGCGCGGCGTCATGCGCCCGACACCACACCTGGCGCAGTTGCCCTACCTCCAGCAGGTCCTCGAATCGTTCGGTGCCGTGCTGGGGCGCACGCGACTGATGCGCTTGTCCGGCCAGGCCGAAGTCTCTGCGCATGTCGACGTCGACTACTACTGGCGCGAGCACGTACGCATCCATGTTCCCATCGTCACCCAGCCCGATGTGCTGTTTCATTGTGGCGACCGGGCCATACACATGGCGGCGGGCGAGTGCTGGATCTTTGACACGTGGCGCATGCATCGCGTCATCAATTCCGCACATCAGGCGCGCATCCATCTGGTCGCCGACTCGGTCGGCGGCAGCGGATTCTGGAAACTGATTGCGGCGAGTCGCGTACCTGAAATGGCAACGTCGGGATGGCAGCCTCGGCGGGTGACGCCCACATCCGTGCCCCTGTCCCCGCTGCCCTTCGAATCGGTGAATCTTCCGACCGTGATGTCACCCTGGGAAGTTCGCGAACATTTGAACTTTGTCCTGGACGAAGCCTTGCCGCATCCGCAACTGGATGCGGTGATCCAGCTCGTTTCACATTTCTGCCGCCACTGGCGTGCGCTGTGGGCGCGCTACGGAGAAATGCGCGACGGGTGGCCCGAATACCGGGAAGCCGCCGCGCAGTTCACGGAGGAACTTGAGCGGATCGGCGCAGGTATCCGATTGCCGAATACGGTCTCTTTGAGCAAGGCCATGCTGCAGTTGGTAAGCGGTGTTGCGGTGATCGACGAAAGCCGCCGCGATACTGCCGACGAGCGTTCGGCGCCCATGGAGTCGTCTAAACCGTCGATGTAGGGATCGCGTCGCTAGAGCACCCCTGCGTTGCCTGCGTGATCAATTCGTCGCGTCGCGACCCTGCGCGATTGCTGCCATGCAAGGGGCGCCCGATACTCGGGTCTCCTCCCTGCGATTCGGACGTCGCATCATGCTGGACCTCGCCAGCCCCTCGGGAAACCCACCGGCGAACCCGGCAGGCATGCCCGATTTGCGGCACTATGTACGAGTATACGATGACGCACTGCAGGCGGATTTCTGCGCCGCCGCGATCCAGTCTTTCCATGGCCTGACGCGTTTCCACCGCGGCAATGGTCGCGGGGCACGTGCCGGCCTGGAGCAGAGCGCCTGGACTGAACTCGATATCACGCCGTTCGCCGACGCCGGTTTTCTCGGCTTCCTGCGCACACAGATCGACACAAGGCTCGCTCGCTACAACCGCGACGTGGGTCTGACCATCAACATACCGGCTTCGGCAAAGCTCAGCGAGCTGGTCATCAAGCGCTATCGACCGCAGCATAGCGAAAGCTTCCAGCTGCACTTCGACTCGATCAACGACGTTGCGAACCGGTACTTGGTGTTCCTGTGGTATCTCAATGATGTCGAGGAAGGCGGCGAAACCTGCTTTCCCGACCTGAACCTCGCAGTACAGCCAAAAGCCGGCCGCCTGCTGATGTTTCCGCCCTACTGGATGTACCAGCACCAGGCACCGCCGCCACGTTCTGGCGACAAATACATCTTGTCCACTTATCTGCTTTTCTAGAAATCTCCGGCGCCGCGGCGCTGGACTTCAATCCGTCAGCCCGGTGCGCTTATTCGCGATGCAAGGTGACGCTGCCGCTGAAGCTGTCGATATTGATGTCTCCATCGCCGTTACCGACGCTGGCGTCGATATTCGAACCCGGACCATGCTCGCGTTTTTCCACTGCACCGAAGTCGCTGCGCAACGTACCACTGAACGTTTCGGCCTGGATTCGCGCCGACAGGTCCGCTGGCAAGTTCAAGCGCACGTCACCGCTCATGCTTTCGACGTGGATACGGCCTTTCTTGTCCAGTGCGCCGCGAATTTCGATATCGCCCGACACTGAACCCGCGCTCGCATCGCTCAACGGCGTACTGGCCTCGATACGCACCGTGCCAGAGACCGTTTCCAGGCGCGTCCTTCCGCCGACACCGCGCGCGCTCACATCTCCGCTGACGGTTTCGATATTTGTCTCCCCGGCCTTGCCGTCGAATTCCACATCACCGCTCACGCTGTCCACGCGCAATCGCTCGCTGCTGGCATTGAGACGCACTTTGCCGGATACCGAATCGACCTCGATGCTGCGTCCCGTCAGATCGACAACGCTGACGTCGGCGCTCACCACGTTGATCTCCAGCGAAGCCTTGCGCGGCACCTTCAAATTCAGCACCGACTCCTCCATCGCGGCATCCGAGCCCCAGTGAAACCATGCCTTTGACTTGTCAGTGCCCTCCACGCGAACCTGCAAATGCGACCCTTCGCCTTCGATCGCCAGGCCCTTGCTGCCGTCACCGAGCGTGCCACTGATGGCAACCTCGGCCTTGTCCCAGGCGCTGACGTTGACGGCTCCCTTGACATTGGTGATCTCGATGCGCGCATCGTCGCTGACTGCGCGAGTTTCGCTGATCGGAGTGCCCGCCAGCGCAAGCCCCGGGCACGTCATTGCGAGCAGCACTATATATTTGCTTTTCATGTTTTCTCCACAATCCGGCTCAGCCGGCGGTCTGACCCAGTCGGGCAAGCTTCAGACGTCGTTCGTTGGTACGATTCAAAAGGCCGACCAGAAATACCGCATCGGGTTGGGTTACCAGCATCTGTTCGATCTGCGTCGCCGCAGCATCCAGTTCGACCACCGCACCCGCAAGACGTGGATCGTCAGGGCGAGCGGCGCGCAGCGAAGCATTGGTTCGCGTGAAGAGCGCCTCCGGGCTTTCCTTGGCCAGACTTGCCGTTTCCTGCGACGACCGGCCTGCCGGCAGCCATTGCAATGACACGAGCAAACCCAGCAAAACGCTCGCCGCGGCGGCGTAGGGAACCCAGCGGTGAGAACGTGCGGGCGCCGCTACCTTCTGCGCGGATGCACCTTCGATGCGGGCCGCAATGTCGAGCCAAAGATCGCGCCCTGGCTGCACCGGACCACCCAGATCGCGCATACCGCGGCGCCATTCGAATTCGCTCACGACACCACTCCCAGCAGACGACGCATCAGGCCACGCGCACGATGCAATTGCGCTTTCGACGAACCGACCGCCATGCCCAGCTCATTGGCGATTTCTTCATGTTTCCACCCTTCCACATCATGCAGCACCAGCACGGCGCGGGCACGCGGTGGCAGTTTCGTGATGGCCTGTTCCAGATCCGATCGCTCGCCGGCGCAAAACGGTACTTCACCGCCGGCTGCCAGTTCCAAAACGTCATCCTCGACGCTCTGTTCATCACCGCGACCGCGCAACGACATCAACGCGGTATTCACGCCGAGGCGGTACAACCAGGTAGAGAATGCGCTTTCGAAGCGAAAGCCCGCCAATTTCTGCCAGGCCCGCACAAAAGACTCCTGGGTAAGCTCCTCAGCCCTGCCATGGTCCATTCCCACGATACGCAGGATCGCACCGTGCACGCGTCCCACGTGCTTGCGATAGAGCAATTCGAAAGCGCGCATGTCGCCGGCGATCGATCGTTGGACCAGGGCGGCGTCTTCGCTGGGCGTCGGAGCCGACTCAGTCATCGCATGGTTCATGGGCAGGCAAGCAGTATTCATCATGCCAGCTTGGATGCGCTGCTGCGCGAGAGGGTTTAGACCGGCGCATGCTTTGCCGCCATGGCTCGCGCATGGAGTGCGGCTTCGCGAACCGTCGCCAAGTGGATGTCGACGATGTCCGCGACGTTTTCCGCGTAGCCACCCGCCATGCTCACTGCAACCGGCAGGCCATGCCGCAAGCAGTGGTCGAAAACCATTCGATCGCGCTCGCGCAGTCCCGCCTTGCTCAAACCCAGACGACCGAGGCGGTCGGCCACGTAGGGATCGGCGCCGGCCAGGTAGATCACCGCATCGGCGGCAGACTCGTCTATCGCTTCGGGGAGGTGGTGCGACAAGGCGTCCAAATACTCGACATCGCCGCAACCGTCGGCGAGCGCAACGTCACGATCGCTGCATTCCTTGCGGGCGGGATAGTTGCGCGCGCCATGCATCGAAAACGTATAGATCGTTGGATCATCGCGAGCTATCGACGCGCTGCCGTCGCCCTGATGCACGTCGAGGTCAATGATCAGCACCCGCGCCGCAAGTCCCAGAGCCTGCACGCGGCGCGCAGCCACCAGTGAATCGTTGAACACGCAGTAGCCCGCACCATGATCGGCGAACGCGTGGTGGGTTCCCCCGGCAAGATTGACGGCGACGTGGTCGCCGCGCAGTGCCGCCTGGAGCGCGGCCATCGTACCGCCCGACGAACGACGCGAGCGTTCAATCATCAGGGTCGACCAGGGAAATCCGATCTTGCGCAGTTCCGCATCACTCAGTTCGCCCGAGCAAGCCCGGCGCACGTACTCACCGCTGTGTGCGCGACACAGGTCAACGTCCGTGGCGGAGGGAGGCTCGCACAGTTCAATCCCGAGTACCTGGGCTTGTTCCGAGACCCGTTGCACCAGGAGAGCGTATTTCGCCATCGGAAAGCGATGCTGGTCAGGCAGTGGCAGCACGAAATGATGGCAGTAATATGCCTTCA
>JBDTLV010000002.1:0-96824 GCA_039934615.1 Tahibacter sp. | reverse complement strand
CCTTGAAGCTCTCGCTGTTCTATCTGGTCCTGTCCCTGCCCGCCCTGGTGCTGGTCGAGTGGACGATCATCGGTTTTGAATTCCGCGAACTGTTTGCCGCGGTCGATGCCGGACGTCTCGGCCTGGCGACGCAGCGCGCCGAGGTCGACATCGGCACCGACTGGAGCGAGCAGTCGATCCCCAGCGACGCAGAATTGGCGGTGCGCGCCGACAGTCTGATTTTGAGCCTCGAACGTCCTCACGACGGACTCGCGCCGGGCAGCTACGTCATGCTCGAGTTGAGCCGCTCGCCGGTCAGTGTCGTCATTTTCGATGCAACGATGCGCCCGCGTGCGCGTGCGCCGTTAGATTCCACCATTGAAATTCCGTCGACGCTGGATCCGATCTGGGATCAGGCGACTGCGACGACCTATACAAACCTGCCGGGCATGGATTCCCCAGAGAAGGTGCGTCGCGTGCTGGCGGCGATCCATGGCAGCGACGGCCACCGGCTCGGCTGGGTGCTGGTCGAATTGCGATTGCCGTTGCCATGGCATCGACTGATCGGCGAGGTCAGCTTCGAGTGGCCGATCATGTTGGCCTGTCTGGTCATATTCAGTCTGGCGTCCGCATTCTTTCTGGTCCGCTGGGTCACCCGCCGGCTCAACCGGATTGGCAATGCGGCGGCCAACTGGAGCCGTGGGGATTTTTCCACATTGATTGTCGACGCGTCGAACGATGAACTGGGCCGACTGTCCGCCGGATTGAACAGCATGGCCCTCGAACTGAAGAGCCTGATGCGCTCGCGTGCGCAACTGGCCAGCATGGAGGAGCGCCAACGGCTCGCCCGCGACCTGCACGATACGGTCAAGCAAAAGGCCTTCGCATTGAATCTGCAAGTCAGCGCGGCGCGGCGTCTGCTCGGCGAGCAGGCCCACCCCGGTGCGCTGCAGCGCCTGGAGGACGCGGGAAAGCTCATTGGCGAAATACAGCAGGAGCTGGCCCAGGTCCTCGACGAATTGCGCGCACCGCCTCCGCAGGGGTTTCTCGCACCACGATTGCGCGATCTCGCCCAGCGCTGGTCGCGCATCTACGGACTCGCGCTTCATCTGGATCTGGACGAACATGTGCGCGACGACGTGGTGCAGGGCGAGGCACTGTTGCGTATATCAGAAGAGGCGCTCGCGAACGTATTGCGCCACAGCGGCGCGACCGAAGTCTCGCTCAGTCTCCGTCGCGAGGATGAACAGCTGGAGCTGCACATTGCCGATAATGGGGTCGGCGGCGCCGACTATGGCGACGGCATGGGATTGGCCAATATGCGCGAACGCGCCATGGGCCTGCCCGACGGAACTTTCCAATTGAGCAGTGCACCCGGTGCTGGAACCGTGGTGCGCGTGCGTTGCAGAAATGGAGCATAGTTCACAATGAACAAACCTATCAAGGTCATCGTTGCCGACGACCACGTCTTGGTGCGGCAAGGAATCCGCGCGTTTCTGGAAACGGTCAGCGACATCGTCATTGCCGGCGAAGCGGATAATGCGACCTCGGCGGCGGCCTTGTGCGTCGAGCATTCACCGGATGTCGCGCTCATCGACATGGTGATGCCGGGCGGAGGAATCGAAGCGACCCGTCTGATCCGCAGCGGCAGTCCCGCCACCCAGGTACTCATTCTCACCAGCTTCGAAGACGACGCGCAGATCGTGCAGGCGGTGCAGGCAGGCGCGCTGTCCTACCTGCTGAAAGACGCCGATGCGGACACCCTGGCCGACGCCATTCGCCGCACTGCACGGGGCGAATCGATCTTGCATGCGCGGATTGCCACCCGCCTCGTGCAGGCGGTGCGCTCGCCCGCCAGCGACAGCGTCGCAGGCAGTCTGGAACGTCTGACCCAACGCGAACGCGAAGTCCTCGAGCTGATGGCCGACGGACTCTCCAATCAGCTGATTGCCGAACGCATGGGTATCGGCGAGAAGACGGTGAAGACGCACGTCAGCAACGTACTGGCAAAACTCGAACTGCAGGACCGTACTCAGGCGGCAGTCTATGCGTGGCGCGCCGGCGTCAAGCGCTAGCGGAAAACCTGATTTAGGAAACAGGTATAGAAACGGTACCGTTCAAGCCGGAATAGCTGCGCGCAGGCGAGGCAGGACGGTGGAAATTACCAGCATCCACAATGCGCCAATGGCCCAACCCGCCAGAACGTCACTCGGCCAGTGAACGCCGAGATAAACCCGGCTGCAACCCACCGCGATGCTGGTCGTCCAGGCCACTGCCAACAGGTACTCGCGCACGCGTCGATCAGCGACGTCCGCGGCAAGCAGCATGGCAAAGGTGATGTACCCCACGGTTGCCATCAGGGTATGGCCGCTGGGAAAGCTGGCGCTGTAGATCTGTGCCTCGTGCGAGACAAGATCGGGTCGAGGGCGCGCCACAAATAACTTGATCAGGGCGCTGATCGCCTGCCCGCCCGCGATACTGAAGGCCAGCACGGCAATATCGACATAGCGCCGCCGCAATACCCAATAGACCGCTAACACCAGGCTCGCGCCGATGATCACGGCGATGCCGCCGAGTGCCGTGAAGTCGCGCATGATGTCCTCGAACCAGCCCGGACCCAGCGGGTCATCGAGCTGTCCGCTGTTACGCAGCAACAGCATGATGCTGCGGTCATAGCGATGCGCTCCGCCATCGGCAAACACGGATGCCAGCGCCAATCCGAGCGCCGCAATGGCGGCAATCGCGATCATCCGGCGCCGCGTGAACATCGATCGATGGTCGGCAACCGACTGGCTGGACCGAAAATTGCCTGTCCCCGTCATGCCAGTGGATCCGACGCTGCGAGTGGAAGGCGAAACATGACAGATCGCGCGTCCGTTTGCCCAATTCGAGCCGCCGCGGGGCCAATGGCTGCTGGAACCGGCTTCATAGGGAGTAAATGATGCGGGAAATCCCCTATCGCCCGGGAGTAAAAACTCCCAATTGCCTTTCTGCAGACATTGTCGGCACTCTGCCTGCTAGGAAAACGGCTCGGTCCCGACTAGATTGTGAATCGTGACTGCCACAGGGAGGTGGCGGTCCGTTAGGGGGTTTGCCATGCGCCACGCGATGTGGATCCGAAAAGTGACTGCTGCAGCCCTGCTCGCCCTGGTGCCTTTGGCACCCGCGGTGGCGCAGGTCGTTGTGACCGTCAGCGGCGATACCGCGTATGCGCAGATCGCCCTCACCGGGCCTCTTGGCCAACCCTATGACGCCGATGTCACGATCCAGTTCGACACGCCGCAACACCTGACTCCCGGCAATCTCAATCTGACGGCGCAGGTCATCAGCCCGCTCGATCCGGTTCTCGTTTCACGTCTGCCCGCCGGCACCTTCGTCGACCCCGCGTTTCCGGTCCTGATCACGATCGAACCGCTCAATCTTCCATGGCTGTTCAAGAATGGATTCGACAATCTCGATGCCGGTGGAAATTTATCCTTTATCAACACTTACCAGATAGACGTCCACACGGCGGATCTGGAATGCCAGCCAAACACGCCGTACCGTCTCTTCAAGGCGCCGCTGGGCGGTGCGTTTTTCGACTTGAGTGCCGACGTGCGGCGCGGCAGTGTGCGCGGCCGAGGTCGCGGCGGTGGATTCTCCCAGTTCATGCTGATTCGCGATCCCCGCCTGGAAGTCATTTCCGTGCTCGGAATCAACGTTCCCGTGATCGCCCTGGCCAAGGTCACGGTACTGGAGACGCGCATCATCGCCGCTGCATTGAACAATGTGCTGCAACTGAATCTGCTCGGATTGCTCGCCAATGTGCAGACCGCCCTGTTGGTCCTGGACTACACCACGGCACTCCTGAATATCGATCAATTGATCGACCAGATTCACCTCCACGCCGGTGTGGATCTGCCAAACCAGTGGCGAGCCGAACGCGACCTGACCAACGACGCGGGCGATATCGAAGGACTCGCCGCCTCGTTGCGCTACAGCATCCTGCGTCTGCAGAGTCCCGGAGCCTGTCCGCTCTAGTGGGCACGCACCGAATCCTCCCCGCTTGCGTCGCCACCGCGCGCCCGCCGCGCGCGCGGTGCTGCACCTGTGCGATCGGGAGAGGCTGACCGCATGCCTGCACAATTCAGTGCCTTTCCACCCGATCGCGCCGCTCCCGTATTGCTGCTCGAAGAGGGTCGCATCTATCGGGTCGGCCGATCATCAACCTGCGAGCTGCAGATTGATCATTTCTCGGTGTCGCGCACCCACGTGGAGATCGCCTGGGAGGACGGAGGCTGGAGCCTGACCGACACGGGCAGCAAGAACGGTCTGCGCGTTGACGGTCACCTCGTGTCGCAAGCATTCGTCGAGCACGCAACGTGGTTCGCCATCGGCGATGTGTACTGCTGGCTGGAACCCCTCAGCGCCGAACGCGCCGACTCCCTGGCTGCGCAGATCGCCGTGCGGCGCTCGACCTCGCGGGCCATGTCGCAACAACTGCAGCGTACAGGCGACGTCGATGCACTGCTGGAGCAGACCATCGAGGCGGTACTCGAATTGTCCGGCATGCAACGCGGTTTCGTCGTGTTCGCCGCGAGCGACGGCGTGCTGCGCGTGCGGGCGCGACGCGGAATCGAAGCGCAGGATTTTTCACAACGGAACTTTGCAGGGAGCGCGGCCGCCGTGCAGCGTTGCCTCGATGAAAAAAGTCGCATCGTCTGCTGCGACACCAGCGACTCGCCATGGCTCGGTGCCCGTCCCAGTGTGCAACTTGGCGGCATACGCGCATTGACCACGATTCCGTTGCTGATCGGCGACGATATCCTCGGGGCCATTTACACCGACAGCCGCGAAGCGGGTCCGGTGTTGACCGAACTGGACCTCGAGCTGGTCGAGAACATTGCGCAGAATGCCGCGGCTGCGCTGGCGGCCGCGCGCCTTCGCAGTGCGGTCGACAGCCTGCGCGGCGATGCGGCCGACGCGGGTGTGCAGGCACCGCGCTGGGACGAGATCCGCGGCGCGCCCTAGGCGTCGCCGCCGTGATGCGATCCGCGTTATCGTTCGCGCATGAGCGAGCCCGTTCCGGAACTCTTTCGCCCCGATTCCAGCGCGACTCTGACCGGCAGCTTCGGCAGTCACGAGCTGGCCAGCGGCGACGTGCTGTCCGGAAGATTCCGGATCGTGGGCGTGCTCGGAGTTGGCGGCATGGGCGTGGTCTATCGCGCTCACGACCTTTCGCTGGGTCTGGACATCGCCATCAAGCTGTTGCGACCGGAGCTGGCGCGCCGCCCGGAGGCGTTCGAACGATTCAAGCAGGAGCTGCTCCTCGCGCGACAGGTATCCAGTCCACACGTGGTGCGCATTCACGACATCGCGCAACATGAGGGACGCTGGTTCATCAGCATGGATTTCATCGATGGCGATTCGCTCGAACGACGCCTGGAACAGGCAACGAAACCGACTATCGACCAGGCGATTGCCTGGACCCGTTGCCTGCTCGGCGGTTTAGCGGCGGCCCATCACCGCGGGGTGATCCATCGCGACCTCAAACCGGCAAACATCCTGCTGGATCGCGATGAGAACGCGTTTATCACCGACTTCGGCGTTGCGCGGAGTCTCGGCGCCACCGGGATGACGCAAAGTGGAATCATTGTCGGAACTCCCGAATATCTGTCGCCCGAGCAAGCGCGCGGAGATCGCGTTGATGCGCGCAGCGACCTGTACGCAATCGGCCTGATCGTCTACGAAATGCTGTCCGGCCGACTACCCTTCAGTGTCGGCACCCCGGCCGAAACCGTGATGCAGCGATTGGTGCGCAGTCCGCCGTCGCTCGCGCGCAGCCGGCCAGACCTGCCACATTGGTTGCACGCGTTCGTCGACCGATTGCTCAGGCTGACTCCGGCGCACCGCTTTGCCAGCGCCAACGATGCATTGCAGGCGCTGGAGCAACGGCGCGTGCCACGCGCACCGCTCAATCGCCGCGCACTATTGCTCGGTATTCTCGCCGTCAGTGCCGTGCTCGCTGCCGCCGACGGCATGCGCCGCCTGCTGGAGTTTCCGCGCAGCGATTCGGTCGCCGTGACGCCGGTGATCGAGACGACCCCGCATTTTTCCGTGCTGCCGATTTCTGCCCCGCCGGACGATGCGGAACTGCACGCCCTCGCGCGCGTTATCGAAGAACATGCGCGCAGCGGGTTGCGCAACGACCCGGCCATCGCGGTAGCACCGCGCGAGCGCATCATCGCCGCGATTGCGCGCGCGGCGCCCGGTGCGAATGACGAAATGCTGTTACGCCGCCTCGCCGATGTCTCCCGCGCCAGCAATGATGGCCAGCTGATACACGGGCGCGTCATTCGGCG
The DNA here is from genome assembly GCA_039934615.1 of Tahibacter sp. Taxonomy (GTDB): domain Bacteria; phylum Pseudomonadota; class Gammaproteobacteria; order Xanthomonadales; family Rhodanobacteraceae; genus Tahibacter. The sequence goes on along the minus strand of JBDTLV010000002.1, from coordinate 90,504 downwards.
CCCGGATGGGTTGAGCCTGCAATTGTTGCGTTTTGATCCCAGCAGCGGTGCGGATGTCCCGCTGGGATCAGACCTCGTCGGCGACAGCGCAGCGGCGCTGATGGATCGCTACATTGCTGCGCCAGGCACGCTTCTGGGTGCCCACCCAGCGAATCCGGCGTCACCGCTGCAGGGTACCGACGCCGTCGCACTGGGCAACGCCTTGCTGGCCCTCGACGCCGGCCATCCGGATGCTGCACTTGCGGCATTGAATACAAAGTTTGACGACCCGATGAACCCCCTTCTGACGCGGGCGCGCCTGGATGCACAGGAAGCAGCCCGTCTTGAGCAACCTGCGCAGGCGACGCGCGATGCCGTATTGGCACTGCCAGCCCACGACGAGAACGCCGCCTCCGTCGAATTGCGCGCGCGTGCATTGCGCGGCAATCGAGACACGCAGGCGGCAGCCGCGCTGCTGCGTCGCGCACGAATCACGTTTCCGCACGATCCCGGTCTTGTTCTGCTGGATGCCGAAATCCAGATTGCAGGGGGAGACCAGGTGGGCGCGCAACTACTGCTGCAAGGTTACGTCGCCACTGATGCGCAGGACGTGCGGGCCTGGTTCCTGCTGGGACGCGCAGCTATCGAGCAAGGACAGGCGCAACGCGCCGTCGAGGACTATCTGGTTCATGCGCTGGTGCTTGCGACTCGCTCGGCGGACACCCGTGGCGAAGCCGATGCGCACAATGCGCTGGGCGTGGGCTACGAACGCCTCGGCCAGCTGGACGCCGCGATCGAGCAGTACACGCGAGCAGCTGCGATGCGCGCGCAACTCGGTGATGTCCGTGACCATGCAACGAGCCTGCGCAATCTGGCTATCGTCCAAGCTGTCCAGGGCAATCGCGCAGACGCCGAAGTCAATCTCCAGCTCGCCCGTGTCGAACTGGAAAAACTCGGCGATCGCGCAAGCCTTGCCGATCTGCACAATGATCGTGGCGTAGTGGCGGAGGAGCGCGGTGACTATGTAGCCGCGCTGGCCGCCTATCGCGAAGCACTCGCGCTGAGGCAGCAGCTGAACCTGCCATCGGCGGTCGCGCTAAGTTTGAACAATGTCGGTTTTTGCTATTTCCAGCTGGGTGAGATCGACAATGCCGCAGTCTACTGGCAGCAGGCACTCAGCCAGTTCGAACAGATCAACGACCGCTCCGGCGCGTTGCACGTTACCCAGAGCATCGGCTTGCTGGAAATCGCTCGCGGCCATTTCAAGGCAGCCAGCGAACGCCTGCGGAAATCGGTAAGTCAGGCGGAAGACTTGCAGCTGCCCGAAGAAGTTGCGGTAGGCCATGTCTATCTCGCCGAACTCGCGTTGGCGGAAGGTCATTATGCCGAAACGCTGGATGAGGCCACTCTGGCACGTGGCGCATTTGCACGCCGCGACGATCAGCGTGGACTGGCCGAAGCCGATCTTATGCTGGCTCGCGCGCGACTCGCCCTCGGCGATGCCAAGGCCGCGCGCCGTGTGCTCGCGGAGATGTCGGTCGCCGCGCTGAATCCGGAACAACAGGCGATGCATGCGCTGGCCGAAGCGCGTCTGCTGGAGCAGGAAGGCGATCAGACGCCCGCAATCACGATCGCGCTCGATCGCGCCTCGCAAGCGGCGACCACCGCGCACAGCGGCGCCTTGGCGCTTGAATTGCGCATCGAACGCGCCCGGCGTGCCATTCTGACAAACGATACGCGGCGCGCCACTGCGCTGATCAGTGAACTGCAAAAGGAGTCGGCGCGCCGCGGTCAGGCTCCACTGCGGCTGGTCACGCTGGAGTTGCAGCTCGCTGCCGCGGCGCGGCGCGGCGCGCGCGACAGCGCGGCGATCGATGCATATCGGGAGGCCGCTCGCCTGCTCAAGGAAGTTGGCTCCTGGCATGACGCGAGCCTGCTGCATGAACTCGGTGCGCGGGCGGTCGATGGCGCGGGCGAGGAAGTCGCCAGTGCGCGTGCCGCCGCGCAAACGGCCCGTGACGAGTTGCTCGCCGCCGCGCCGGCACCAGCGCGCAGCGCCCTGGAAAAGGAGATAATGCGACAACTTCGCGAAATGAGCGGCGATGAACGCCTCCGCTGATCCCAACGAACTGGATCGCCTGAACGCTCGCCTGAGCCAGCTCATGCAGCAACACGCGCAGTTGTTTGATCGTTTGCGCGATGGTCAGACCGAGTTCCGGCGGCTGGCCCGTTCGGTCTGGCGAATGCAGGAAGAGGAGCAACGTCGAATCGCCCGCGAGTTGCACGATGGTGTGGGTCAGAATCTCGCCGCGCTGGGGCATCGCCTGGACAACGCGATCGCCGCGCTCCCGCCCGGGGCGACTGCGGTCGACGAACTGCTGCAGAAGGCGCGCGACCTGGCCCGCGCGACCTTGGCCGATACGCGCTCGTTGTCGCGACTTCTGCGCCCGCAAATCCTCGACGACCTCGGCATCGAGGCCGCGCTGCGCTGGTTGATCCGCAGCATGGGAGAAGAGAGCGGGCTGGACATTTGCGCAACCTTGCCGCAATGTCTCCCGCAACTGAATGGCGACCTTTCCACATTGATCTTTCGCGTGGTGCAGGAAGCCCTGGGGAACATACTCAAGCACGCAGGAGCGCGGCAAGCCACGATCATGCTCGATATCGACGCCAGTCGCCTGCGCCTGATGATCGCCGATGACGGGCACGGCTGCGACGCAGCTGCCGCTCTCGCGGCCGGTGCCGCCGGACACAGCAGCGGATTGGGCGGCATGCGTGACCGAGTACGCCTGTTTGACGGCCAGTTCCGCTTCGAATCCGAACCCGGGCACGGAAGCTGCGTCCGCATCAACCTGCCCTTGGCGACGGACTCTGCAGGCCGAATGCCATGATCCGAGTGCTGGTAGCCGACGATCACACCCTGGTTCGCGAGAGTCTGGTTGCCTCTCTGTGCGCCAGCGGTCAATGCCTCGTGGTCGGCGAAGCCGCCGATGGCATCGAAGCGATCGAGAAGGCGATCCGGCTGCAACCGGATGTTGCGATTGTGGACATTTCCATGCCTCGCCTGAACGGGATGGAAGTGGTGCGCCGCCTGGGCGCCGAACTGCCACAGACCCGCGTGCTGGTGCTGACCATGCACGAGGAAGAAGAGTATGTCGTGCATATGCTGCGCGCCGGTGCCGCTGGCTTCCTGGTCAAGAGCGCGCCGATCGCCGAGCTGCTGCACGCCGTTCGCACGCTGGCGGGCGGCGGCGTGCATTTTGGCGCGGCCGCTAGCAAGGTGCTCGCGGCGCAGGTGCATCACGCAAAACCGCTATCAGCGGATCCGTATGGCACCCTCTCCCCGCGCGAACGCGAAGTTTTCCACTTGGTGATCGATGGCATGACCACCAAGGAAATCGCCAAGGTCCTTGAAATCAGTGTGAAGACCGCTGAAAACCACCGCATTCGCGTGCTGGCGAAACTTGAAGTGCGCAATGCCGCCGAACTCGTGCGCTACGCCGCGCGCAAGCGCTTAATCGATCCGCCCCCCAGCGCGCAGCTAATCAAACCGGAAGGCGAGTAAACCGGCAGCGTCGCGGCCGAGACCGCACACGCCTCGCACCGCGCGGTCATCATCGGCACGACGTACTCGGCGCACCGTGAATAGCCGCGTTACCGGGCATTTTCCCGCCATCCGTCCCCTGCGTTCCAGCGCACAGATCGAGGCGGTAAGACGGATGCCGCAACCCGGTCGGCGCGTAATATTCGTCGCCCGTACCGATGAAACCGAGTTGCGCCAGGATCCGTCGCGAGCCACCGTTTTCGGGGTGATGACCCGCGAAAATCGCCGCTAGCGATAATGATTCCTTCGCATGCGCGATCACCCGCGCAGCCGCTTCCGATGCAAGCCCTTTGCCCCATTGTTGCCGATGCAGATGGAATCCGAGTTCGTATGCAGGTTCCCGCGCGTCCGCATGACGCAGCCCGCAGCAGCCGGCAAATTCGCCGGATTCGAGCAGGAACAACGGCCAATATTGCACGCCTCGCTCGCGCTGCATGCGCATTTCCTCATCCAGCCGTTGCCGAATTGCCGTTTCCGCGAATGGACCGCCGATCAGGTGCGTAACATTCGCGTCTGCCCAGAGCGAAATTGCCAGATCCAAATCGGTTGGCCGCCATTGCCGAAATCCCAGACGCGCGGATCGGATAAAGTAGACATTGCACAATTCAGGCATTTGCGGCATCTCCGATGCTTGACCGGGCGCGACGCTGGCAAGGTATCGCGCGAAGAGAACGGCCGAGGCCTCATGCTGGCGTCGTCATCTTTACCCCGAGAATGCCGATTCCGATCAGGACCAGACTGAGCAGACGTCCGGTGCTGACCGGTTCGTCCAGTACCACGATGCCGAGAAGAACGCTGCCGATCGCGCCGATTCCCACCCAGACGCTATACGCGGTGCCGACTGGCAAGGATCGCATCGCGATCGCCAGCAGCCACAGGCTTGACGCCATCGCGACGATCACGCACAGGCTGGGCCAGAACCGGCTGAATCCGTGCGTCCATTTCAAGCCGACGGCCCAACCGACTTCCAGCAAGCCGGCAATCAGCAAAATACCCCACGCCATAGAATCTCTCCCACAACATGACAGAGCCGTCTCCGTCGAGGAAAGATGCACGCGAGGCCGTCCCCGCGCGAATTTGGACTTACTGGACTCTGCCTGCCGGATCGACACGCACCCTTGCAACCGGGTTCGCGTCGCATCCGCACCCACATTCAAAGGCGCTGCGCGTCGCGGTCAACCAGAGCAAGCGCCCCGATGCTGCGCACGCGGGATATTCACCGCCAAGCATAGCAATCCCGCAGCCAGGCAAGGTAGTGCGGCGTCTGGCCAGCGGCCATGCCGCCGGCTGCAGCAAGCGCGGCGCGTAGCCCCAATCGATCTCGTGCTTCAGCGCAGCGTCTTGCGTACGACCAATTTGAGACCGGACCAGGTTTCATCAACGGCGCACACTTTCACGTCGACGAATCCGAGTGGCAGCGCAATTTCTCGAATCACGTCCTCGGAAATCTCACTCGGTACCTTGGACGACTTCTTCGGCCAGGACACCCACACCGCGGCGGCCGGAGCAAGCAACGCACGCAGGCTGGCCAGCGCTTTGGACAGGGTCGCATGCCGCGTGGTAAATATATGCACAATATCTGTCATTTCGTCCGCGCGACGCTGGAATACCACCGCCGGCAACGGTTCAAGCAACTCGAGGTAGTCGAGCGGCGCATCCACGGCGAACACGTGTGATCCTTCCTTGAATCCGAGCTTCTTTGCCAGCGGCGTGCCTGAGTAACCCGTCATCGTTTGGTCCTCCCAGCAGCGCGCAACGATGCGCCGACCGCCCGAATGCGCCTGCAACCTACCTCGTTCGAACGTCTGCGTTCACTGCATCGCGGTGTTGCTGGCATCCTCTGCACGGTGACCCTAAGCACCACCGCACTCGAAGGCGCGCACGATCTCGCGATCGTCCTGAATGATCATCGGTGGGCCGAGCGCGCCGAGCAGATCCGCGGGGAGCGCCAGCCCGATTTTGGCGTCTCGAGCCAGTGCCGCAGCACATCCGGGAAAGTGGAATACGCTTCCCGATTCCCCCAGCAGTTCCCAGACCGCGCGCGCAAGCGGTGCGATGGCATTGACGTGGTCAAACGAAATGCAGTGGATCAGCGACGGTTCGTCGGTGAGCGATTGCAGGAACAGATCGGTAGGTCCATCCGTGCCGAAATCGGCCTGCCAGTAGTCCTCGTCAATTTCGACCAGCACACCGGCGACGCTGCGCCGGAGCGCATCGCGGGAAACCCCGGACGCCATACCGTGCGCGAACACCTGCAGATACCATTGGAAACTCATGCGCGAGAACTAGCACTCCCACGTGCGGCAGGCAAGCCTCCGCAGGACGTTCTCGTCGCCGTGGTTGGACAGAATCGCCACTCGTATTGTGCCCGCCTCACGGATGTTGAAGCCTCGCGACGCGCACGGTGATCACCTCGCCGCCCATCATCAGCTGCACGGGAATCGTCCATCTGCCACTCATTTCCGGGTTACCAAACATCCGTGCGCTGGAACGCCCACCGCCACCTTTCTGGCGCGCGACGACATGATCAACACTTAGCTTTGTCTCTTTTGTCGAACGATCGAGTCGGCGGTGGCCGAAGTGCACATCGTCGCGAAACGCGATAGTCCCCGACCCGCGGGACAGTTCCGATAACTCATGCACCCGGTAAGCTGCACCCGTTCCGCACGAACGCGCACGCCGCAGATTCCATGACCACGTGTCGTCGCCAGGAATGGCGGAAACCATCGCGAGAATAGTGCCCGGCGGATCGCCATTTGACCCTGTTGAACAAGAGCGGGGCAGGAAGAACGGCAGCGCCAGTTTCATCCGCGTGCAAGGTCGAAAAATGAGCGGCGCGGAATCCGGGGAAAAATCTCGTCACCGGTATAGAACATGATACGACGAGCGCTGAATGGCTGTCCACGGCACCGGAAAATTCAGGCGTTTCGACTGCTAAAGTGGGCAACGCCGATTTGCATTGCGTCCTTCGCCAAACGGGCCCAAGACCGCAAGCACAGCGTTGAGCGCTCGGCGGAACGACTCGCGGATCGCTCCGATGCGCATGGCCCACCCGTGTCGTCACCGGATTGTGCGCCGACGATGCGTCAGCAGGTGGCGCCAAATGTGCGACATCGAATTAAATAATTGATTAGTACAACCATGGACTCTCATGAACGAGAAATTGAAAGGTGGCGTGAGCCATGTCGCAGCGACGGACGTCGCGATCGCGAACGCCGAAACCCTGACGCTGCTGGCACAGTTCAAGGAGGTTTCCGGTGGAGAACGGTGGGACAACGTGGCCTCCTTGCAGGAGTCCGGCACCATTCTGGCTGGCGGGCTCAGCGGCAAGTTCGAGTCCACACGGGAGGTAATCACGGGCCGATCGGTCAGCGAACACGCGCTGGGATCGTTCCGCGGAGGTGCGGGCTACGACGGCAGCAGCGCTTGGCAGCGCGGACCGGGAGGTGAAATTGTGGTGCTCGATGCGCCAGAGGCAAAACGGCGTGCGCGCAGCCAGGCCTGGCTCGATGCGCGCGGCTACTGGTATCCACAGCGATGCGCTTTCAGCACAACGGGAAATGTGGACAGTCTCGAAAAGGATGCTGTCACCTACTCGCTTGTCCAGGTGACGCCACTCGACGGCGATCCGCTGACCCTGTGGTTCGACGCGTCGACGCATCGCCTGGCATGCATCGTTCGACGACGCGGCAACGACATCTCAACCACCACGCTGGACGACTATCGCGAAGTCAACGGACTCTGGCTGCCGTTCCGCACAACAACCGACCGGGCGGATTCCAGCGGCCTGGTCGACTCGCGCCAGCGCATGCAGATTTTGCTCGACCACATTACGCCGAACATACCGACGACGGACAACGCGTTCGACGCTCCGACAATGAACGCCGGCGCGCGGATCGATGATCCGGCAGGCATCACGACAATCCGGTTCGATCTGGTCAACAATCACATCTATGTCGACGGGACCGTCGACGGTCATGCGGTCCGCCTCATGGTCGATACCGGCGGCCTCAATCTGCTGACTCCCGCCGCCGCGCAGCGGCTCGGATTGGCGAAGGAAGGCAAGTTGGGTGCGAGCGGGCCCGGTGATGAACGACCGGACGTGGCGATGGCAAAGGCAAAGCAGCTGCGCGTCGGTGCGGCGCAGTTGGACTCGCCGGTGTTTTACGTGATCGACCTTGCACAGTTGCCGCAGGTCGAAGGGGTTTCGTTCGACGGACTGATTGGCTACGAGGTCTTCCGCCGATTTGGCGTACAAATAGACTATGCAAATCGACAACTGGTGCTTTGTGCTCCAGATCGATTCGTCCCCCCGCAGCATGCCGCCGAAATTCCCTTCGAGTTCGACCGCCTCACGCCGATCGTTTCCGGTGTACTCGATGGTTTGCCGGTGCGCCTCGTGGTCGACACCGGCTCACGCGTTTCGCTCAGTCTGCATGCTGGCTTCGTGCGCGACAACGACCTCGTCGCAAAATACGATGCGGCCCCTGAAAGCGTCCTCGGCTGGGGCGTTGGCGGGGCGGCACGCATGCGTCCAGCACGATTGGGACATTTGCAATTGGGCAACCTGGACATACCCGGCCTTGCTGGCGACCTTTTTACCGGCAGCAAGGGCGCCCTCACCAATCCCGATCAGGCGGGCAATCTCGGCGGTGGCGCGCTGAGGCGCTTCACTGTCGCGTTCGACTATGTTGCCCGGCGATTGTACCTTGCACCGAATTCAACACTGGGTAAAATGGATGAATTCGATCGCAGCGGCCTGTGGCTGCTCGCCGACCCGGAAGGACTGCTGGTAGCCGACGTCGCCATCGGAAGCGCAGCCGAAACAGCGCGTATCGTCGAAGGCGACCGGATACTCTCGATTGATGCGGAACCCGTGGCGAACCGCACGCTCGCCGAATGGCGCGAAGTCCTGCGCGTATCGCCCGCCGGAACGCGCATGGCCCTTCGCCTGTCGCGAGGCGGAGACGTTGTCGCGTGCGAGCTCCGATTGGCGAACCGGATTGCGTCGGCATTACGCAAAAGTCCGCTCGCGTGATGCTCCCGGCATCAACCACTTCGATTGATGGCAGGCGCGGACCACCCTGTGTGCCGACCGGGTTCATGCGAACTATCGGTACGCCGTGATCCAAATCAAGAACCCGCGCGCCCCTCGTCAATTTCGGCGTCTTCCCCGCCAGCCAGATCTGCGGCATCAAGCTGATAGGCGATCAAGTCGCCCGGCTGACAGTTCAACGCGGCACACAGTTTCGCCAGCGTCGAAAAACGCACGCCGCGCACTTTTCCGGAACGGAACAGTGACAGGTGCGTCTCGCTGACGCCGATCTGCGCGGCGATCTGTTTTGCGCGCATGCCCCTGCGCGCGAGAACTTCGTCCAGAGTGATCAGGATGGGCATCAGAATATCTCGTCCAGTTCAGTCTGAAGCGTATGCGCATATTCCAGAATGTGCGCGAGTATAGAAAGGGATAGCCCGACCGCGCCGAGAACCAGGCCGCTCACGTCGTACGCAATCAGATATCCCGGGCCTGCGCCCAGGAAGCTTTGCAGTCCCGGCACGAAAAAAGAATTGATCAATGCACCGGCCGCGAGCAGGAGGCCTACGCGGCGCAGGGTGCTGGCGATGGTGGGCGTATACAAAGCGCCATGGGCAAAGGCATTCAGAGCCTGGCGCACCCACCACAACGCCAGCAGATAACAGCCCTCCGGAACGGCGGCGACAAACTGCACCGCCAGTCGCCGCCAGCCAGCCTCGGCAAACCCGCCACGAAACAGATCGATCAATGCGGCGGACAGCCGTTCCAGCAGCAGCATCGCAATCATCAGCACGAACAGCAGGGTAAGCAGATCGCGCAGGCGGGCACTGCGCGCCTGAATTTCCATGGGCATCGTCATTGCTGGTCCATAGGGTCAGAAATTTAAGTTTGACAACAAGTTTTCGTTTGATAGTTTATATTAGACTTAAATAACTGCCAAGTCCCGGAGCTGCCATGGATTGTCTGCAAACCATTGATCTGGTCCACCGATATGGCTCGCAGACGGTCCTGGATGGCGTCAATCTGCGCGTCCCGGTCGGCAGCATCTACGGATTCCTCGGGCCCAACGGCGCCGGCAAGACGACCACAATGCGCGTGATTCTCGGCTTACTTGCCCGTCAGCACGGCGACATCGTCATTTTCGGTCAGTCCATGCGTACGCATCGCGTGGCCATTCTGCGCCGGGTCGGCACTCTGATTGAAAGTCCCTCGATCTATGAACATCTGACCGCCACGGAAAATCTCGCGCTTTTACAAAAAATATACCAATGCCCCGTGCACCGCATTGCGGAGGTGCTGGCGCTGGTCGGGCTGTCAGGAACCGGCAGCAAACGCGCGGGTCGTTTCTCGCTGGGCATGAAGCAGCGTCTGAGCATCGCGATCGCGATGTTGCACGATCCGCAGCTGCTGGTGCTCGACGAACCGACCAACGGACTGGATCCGAACGGCATCGCCGAGATTCGGGAATTGCTGCGCCACCTCAACGACGAACATGGCACGACGATCCTCGTATCGAGTCATCTGCTCGCGGAAATCGATCGTCTGGTCACACACGTGGGCATCATCGATCACGGCAAGATGAGGTTCCAGGGCACCATGGCCGAACTCAAGAATCTGCAGCATACGGCGCGTGCGGTCGCACTACGCACTGGCGATGATCATCGCGCGACGCAGATCCTCGTCGAACGAGGCTTACATCCAACTTACGACGGGAAGCACATCGCATTGCCGCCGATAGCCGACCATGAAATTGCGGCGCTCAACCGGCACCTCGTCGAACGGAATATCGACGTGCACGAGATCAGCGTGCAGAGAAACGACCTCGAGGCAATTTTCATGGATCTGATCGGAGCACGCACGTGATTGCTGACTTTGTACACAGTTTCCAAAGCGAATGGATCAAGCAGAAGCGCAGCCTGGCATCATGGATGGTGATTGCCGGTGGATTCTTCACTCCCGCGATAGTTATCGTCATCCGACTGCTGTATCACGACGAGCTTCCGAGGATCTACGCCGCTGACGGATTTTGGCAGTCGCTGTGGAATGCGTCCTGGGAGTCCGCCGCGATCTTCTTTCTGCCGATGGGTGCCATTCTCGCCACGAGCCTGATCACGCAGATCGAATTCAAGAACAATACCTGGAAACAGGTTCACGCGCTGCCGCTGCACCTTGCCGTCATCTATGTCGCCAAACTCGCGATCATCCTGTTGATGCTCGCGCTGTTTTTCGTGTTGTTCAACCTCGGCATCTACCTCTCAGCCATTGTTCCTTATCTGCTCGTGCCGGGCGTTTCATTTCCGTCCGCGCCATTCCCCTATGCGAATTTCCTGAAGGAAGACGGCCTGTTCTACGTCGATTGCCTACCGATCGTCGCCCTGCAATACATGATTAGTTTGCGCTACCGGAATTTCCTGGTGCCGGTCGGCATCGGGTTCATGCTGTGGGTCGGCACACTCGGTTCCCTGCCGTGGAAATGGGCCTTCGTGCTGCCCTACTCCTACACCATACTCAACTATCTGAAGAACGAACCGCATGGCAAGGCGGCGATCCCGCTGGCAAATATCCACGGTCTGGCAATTGGCTACTTCTTGCTGTTTGCCATTGTCGGCTTTTGGATGTTTGCGACGCGCAAAGAGAAAGGGTGATCGAAGCGCCGGGAACCAGCTCTCCACGGAAGTCCGGACCCCGGCAACCTGCTGGCGCACGCAAGCCGCTTCCCCGCATTTGTATTCGCCCGTCAAGCTCTGGCTTCGGCGCCAGCCTGATCAAGTCGACCACCGCGCGAAGTCGCAAACTGCCGATCAGCGCGCGCGGGTTGATTCACAGGGCAACACGACTAGCTGTATGCGGAATAAAGGCGGCTGATTGCTGAGCGCAGCAGTGCTGGTATGCTGGAACCACCACCGCCCGTGAGAGCCGATGACATGGGGTGAAGGACGTGCTCATCTGCAATCCAGCGCAACCGGCGGCCAGCGGCGCTTGGCTGGAAGCACGCGAAGTGGCCGACCTCGCGCCGCTGATCATCGCCTGGATGTGCGATGACGCAAGCGGCGTGCGGGCGACAGTGCACTGGTGTCTGAACTGGCCGAACGCGCTAACCAGCCATCCTGCGTCGGCGCTACTCTCCGAGCGAATCAAATTCGCGGAGAGCGCCATTCTGGACGGTCACTCCATGACGTCTGGACTCGTGGAGGGTCACGCCGCCTCGGCTCTGCTTGTCGAGTCTGACTCGGCTTATCTGGTCGTCGTCGTGGAATTTCTCGGAGCCGAAACGACCGAGGAATTCAGACGCGCCACTCTGGCCGCGAGGTTTGATGCAGCAAAGCCGTTCCTGCTGAACACCCTTGAGAAAACGCGATTGCAGGAGTCCGTCCAACGACTGGAGCAATCCGAGCGCCTGCAACATGCCTTGTTTGCGATCGCAGAGATGGCAAGTTCGGAACGGGAAATGCACGATTTGCTGCGCGATATTCACTCGATCATCGGCAGCTTGATGTATGCCGAGAACCTCTACATAGCCCTGTACGAACCGAGCGACGATACGATTCGCTTTATATACTTTGCCGACGTACAGGACAGCGAGAAACCGGACGTGGAAACGTCATTTCCGCTGTCGCGTTTCGAAAATGGACTGACCTGGTATTTGATCCGCGACGGCAAGCCGATGATGGGCTCGCAAGAAGAATTGGCTCGGCAGGCGTCAGGCCCCCTGCTTACGCGTGGATCGAACAGCCTGGACTGGTTGGGCGTTCCGATGATTCGAGGCAGCGTCGTGTACGGCGCGCTGGTCGTGCAGTGCTACATCGAGCGCGCGCGATATACCGCGCATGACCAGGCACTGCTTGGATTTGTCGCGGCGCACGTACTCACCGCATTGGAGCGCAAACGGGCGTTTGAAGTCCTGGAGCGCCGTGTGCAGCAACGGACCGCCGAATTGGCCAGTGCCAATCGGGTGCTGGTCGAAGAAGCGCAAGAGCGCCTCCGCGGCGAGCGTCTGCAGCGTGCGTTGCTGCGTATTGCAGAGTTGACCAGCGCCAGCAGCAGCATGGAGCAGTTCTATCCGGCAGTTCATGGAATTATCGGCGAACTCATCGAAGCAAAGAATTTCTATATTGCGCTGGTGTCAGAGGATCGAAGGGAATTGCTCTTTCCCTATTGGGTCGATGAAATTTCAGCCTCACCAGGAAGGCGCAACGTTGGCACAGGCGTTACGGAATATGTAATGCGCACGGGAAAATCGCTGCTGATCGACATGGCGGACCCCGTCCACGCGGCCGAAGTCGAGCGTCTGCACCGTGCTGGCGAATTGAGCAAACTGGGCGCGACCAATTCCGTATGCTGGTTGGGATTGCCGCTGTTCTGCGCTGGCGAAGTGGCAGGTGTCGTCGCGGTACAGAGCCACACCTTGTCGATGCGCTACACCGCGAAGGATCAAGAATTGCTCACCTTCGTCGCTTACCAGATCGGTATTGGACTTGAACGCCGTCGTGTAGCGTACGAACTCAAACTCGCTCACACGCATCTGGAATGGCGGGTCGTGGAACGCACGCGCGAGCTCAGCGAACAAATTCTCGTTCGACAGAAGATCGAAACCGATCTACAGCAACGCAACCGGGAGCTGGAAGAGTTGAACAGCAGACTCGCGGGAGCGCAGAGCCAGTTGCTGCAATCCGAGAAAATGGCATCGGTCGGACAATTGGCGGCCGGCGTCGCGCACGAAATCAACAATCCGATTGGCTATGTGCACTCCAATATCAGCAGCCTTGCTCGTTACATTCAAGACATTTTTACAATGCTGCATGCTTACGAGAAAATCGAACTGAGCATGGATTCGAACCACCCGGATTTGCGCCAGCTGCAGACCCTCAAGCGCAGTCTAGAAATGGACTACGTGCGCGAAGACACCATCAACTTGCTCAACGAATCGAAGGAAGGCCTGCTTCGTGTGGAGAAGATCGTCAAGGACTTGAAGGAGTTCTCGCACCTGGACAAGGCGGAGTGGCAACGCGTGGACGTTCATGCAGGTCTGGACAGCACGCTCAATGTCGTGATGCATGAAATCAAATACAAAGCCGACGTCACCAAGGAATACGGTGCGTTGCCGCGCATCGAATGTTTGCCATTTCAGCTCAATCAGGTTTTCATGAACTTGCTGATCAACGCCGCACAGGCCATCGAACAGCGAGGAACAATCACGCTGCGCAGCGGGGTTAGCGGGGCCAACGTTTGGATCAGCGTGACCGATACGGGCATGGGAATCGAGCCGGTGCATCTGAATCGTCTCTTCGAACCTTTCTTCACCACGAAACCAATCGGCGTCGGAACCGGCCTTGGATTGTCGGTTACCTATGGAATTGTTCAGACGCACCATGGCTCGATCACGGTCGATAGCGAGCCTGGGAAAGGCTCGACGTTCACCATTCACCTTCCCATAAGCCAGCCCATTCAGCGTGTCTCGGCAGCCGGCTGATTTCAACCGAAGGAGCAGGCAGACTGGTTGCCGCGCGCTCATTACTGTTCCGTGCGTGGGCGCGTAGCGGAGCGTGCAGATCCGCTCCTGAGATACAACGCGGCAACGTCCATGATCAGCGCTACGTCCAGCACTTTTTGGCCCCGCTGATTAGGTCGCACGCTGCGTGAGAGTTCGGCAGCAACCGCAGCGCGGAATGGCATTGACGGCGGCGCATCGCGTCACGAGTGTGGTCGTCTTTGATTCCTGACTGACCTGTCTGAATGCCGATTCGGACGAGTGGCGTTCCCCTCGCTCCTTTGAACCACCCTCAGAGATCAAGGACGGAGTCGAGCCCGCGGTGGACTCCGACCAGCGTTGATACGTTGCGGATTGCCAGCATCGCACCGTCGACGTAGGGGCGCGCGCTGTTTCCGGCGTCATGGCGGATCGTGAGTTTCTGATCCGGCATTCCAAATATGACTTCGGCACTGATCACGAATCCCGGCAGCCGGATGGAATGGACCTGCGAAGCGGACAAGGTTGCCCCTCGCGCTTCGCGCACGCCCACCGTTTCGTCCAGCGGGACGGTTAGTGTCGGTGCGCGGACGTTGGACAATCGAGTGGCGAGTTCCCGCGCGGTACCGCTGGGCGCGTCGCGTTTTCCGTCGTGCGCGTAGTCGATGATCTCCCACTGCGGAATATACTTTGCGGCCGTTTCCGCAAATTTCTGCAGCAGCACCACGGTCAGGGCAAAATTGCCGCAGGCGAGCACTCCGCGCTGCTGCGCGCGCGCAACGATGTCGATTTCCGCGTAGTCGGCGTCAGTGAGCCCCGACGTGCCGACCACGACATGCGCTCCGCCACCGAGCGCAGCGAGAATGTTGCCTTTTGCGCTTTCCGGCCTGGTGTATTCGACAAATACCTCACAGGAAACAGCGAGCGCTGCGGCGACTGAGCCATGAACAAGACACTGCAGCCGCGCGTCACCCAGGACATCGCCCAGTTGCCGCCCCGCGTGCTGGCGCGCTACCGCCGCCACCAGCGCGATGTCGTCGGTCCCGGCGATGGCTCGAGCCAGCTCGGAACCCGCCCATCCGGTCGCACCCGCCAGGCATACCTTGATTGTCATCGACGTCACCCCAGTTCTGGAGATGTGCGCGACGATTCGAGTCGGCTACCGACTTTGGACGTCGCTTGCCCGCTGCGGTCGGTAGTGTCCAACGAATATGCCGGGAAGGCCATCCTCGGAAGCAAGTCCGCAGATTCGGATCCGACCATCGCCATCCTGGGCCGTGTGAGCGCAACTTTCAGTACAAAATCCACTAATCCACAACACCGGAGTCAACCACCATGCGCTACAACACCTTGGGCCGCACCGGCCTTTTCGTTTCGGAATTGTGTCTGGGCACGATGACTTTCGGTGGAGGAGCAGGACTGTGGGAGAAAATCGGCGATCTTCAACAGGCCGACGCGGAACGCATGATCGGCCAAGCTATCGATGCGGGTATCAACTTCATCGACACCGCTGATGTGTACTCGTCTGGCCTGTCCGAGCAGATCACCGGCCAGGCGCTGAGGAATCTGAAAATTCCGCGCGAGCACGTCGTCGTGGCAACCAAGGTTTTCGGCACGATGCAGGATGGCCCGAACGGCCGCGGTGCGTCGCGCAGCCACATCCTTGATGGCTGCAAGGCCAGCCTGAAGCGCTTGCAACTCGATCATATCGACCTGTACCAGATCCACGGGTTTGATCCCGCCGTACCGATCGAGGAAACGGTGCGCGCGCTCGATCAACTGGTGCGCCACGGCCATGTCCGATATATCGGAATTTCCAATTGGGCAGCTTGGCAGATCGTCAAGGCGCTCGGCATTGCGGAACGACTCGGCTGCACACGCTTTGAATCCTTGCAGGCGTACTACTCGGTCGCCGGACGCGATCTCGAGCGCGAGATCATTCCGATGCTCAACAGCGAAGGCCTCGGTCTGATGGTATGGAGTCCGCTCGCAGGCGGCCTCCTCAGCGGCAAGTTCGGCCGCGACCAGCTTGCCGAAGCCGGCAGTCGACGCAATGCGTTCGACTTTCCGCCGGTCGAAAAAGAACGCGCCTGGCAGTGCATTGACGCCATGCGCCCGATTGCCGAACGGCATGGCGTGTCGGTCGCGCAAGTCGCACTCGCATGGTTGCTGCATCAAGCGCAAGTCACCAGCGTCATCATCGGCGCCAAGCGCACCGAGCAGCTTTTGGACAACATCGCGGCGACCAAATTGAGCCTGAACCCGGAAGAATTGCAGGCTATCGATGTGGCCAGCCGGCTGCCGGCCGAGTACCCGGGCTGGATGATCGCGCACCAGGGCGAAAACCGACGCCGTCAGGTCGCTGAATCGCGGAGTCCACACCGCGCGGATTGAGATTTGCGGTCTGCAGGATACGGATAGCCGGGACAGATTCCGACGCGCGAGACCGCGACCGCGGCCATTGGGCAGTGCGATGGCGCGCGACGGAAATATTCCTGTCACACCTCCACGCTAGCCTTCCGCGGTTGTGGCGCACGCACGCGTAGTCGTGCGCCGCGCACCTTTCAGCAAACACGGGAATCCGATGATCAGCGAATGCAGAATGGCTTGGGTCCTGGTGGCAGCACTGACGTCCACGCTGGCGATCGGGGCAACTCCCAGCCGAAACATCGAGCAACGTCTGAGCACCGAGCAATTGCGTGCAACCGGGTTGGATACGCTGTCGGCCGAACAACTGGCATTGCTGAATCGCCTGCTGCGCGAGGAGTCAGTGGTCGCAAACGTCGCAGAACCTCAGCGCAGCGAAACAGCGGCGACGCCTGCCTTTATTGGCCTGGATGAGAGCCCGGTCAGGAGCCGCCTGAAAGGATCGATCAGTGGCTGGGAGCCGGGCACGGTGTTTGAACTGGACAATGGCGAGAAGTGGAAAGTGTTGAAAGGCAGTCTCGTGCTGCCCGAATCCCGACAGACACCGGACATCGAAGTGATCGCCGGCATCGCTGGACGGTGGTTCCTCCAGATCGACGAGAATCTGCCGAAGGCGCGCGTCTACCGAATTCAATGAACCGTGGGCGCCACCACTGAGAGAGTCGACCAAACCGGAGACGAACGGTAAGTGGCAAGCTGAAGCGAACCACGCCCGTGCGGTCAGAAGATGCCTTGGCGGGATGAGGCGAATCCATCATCGCCGAGCGTGGAACAGGGATCCCAGCCGTCGCGCTCGTGCCGAGTGCCATCGCACGGCATCACGCATGCCCGGCTCACGCTTGCTTCTTGCTCATCATCTCATCGTGCCCCGCCTGCATCTCCGCAGCACTCACGAATCCATCCTTGTCCTTGTCCATTTTGTCGAACATCTGCCGGGATCCCGCCGCATGCTCTTCGGCCGAAAGCACGCCGTTCTTGTCGCTATCGATGACGGCAATCTTTTCGGCGGACGACATTTCACCGGCCTTTCTTGGCATCTTTGCGTGCTTGGCATCCATCTCCTCGACGGTCACCATGGCGTCCTTGTTCACGTCCATGTCATCAAACATTGCCTTCGCACCCGCCGCGTGCTCGGAGGCGGAAATCTTGCCGTCGCCATCCGCATCCATCGTCGCGATTTCGTCCTGCACAGGTTTGGAAATCCTGGCGGTACTATCCGCGGCCTGTGCCAGGTTTCCGAGTGCGCTGCCGCACAGCAGCAAAGCCAGCGTCAACTTGTTGATCTTGCGCATGGCCGATCTCCGTTTTGCGCGCCACAGGCGGCGCAGCAACGACCCTAACGCCCATCCCTTGAATCGCGGATAAATGCGGGCGGCGACTCACGCGAGTGACCTATTTTTCGATGGGTACGGTGCGTCACAGCAGGCGCGGAAAGCGTCGCCGTAAGGAGAATTTCCGTCAGGTGTGTTTTTGCACAAGTCTCACAATGGTATTCCAGGCGCGCGTCGTCGCGGGCAGACCCAGCATTTTCTCCAGCCATGCGTTGGGGCTGCCTGGAGAGTTGGAAACCTTGTGCACAACGCTGAACACCTCGCCGGGCTCGACATGCACGGCAGTCACGTCGCGGCGCGCCGACTGCCACGGAGCGTCGGACGGCAGCCTGGCCTGTGGATGCAGGAAAGAAATGTAGCAGTCATACACGCCAGCGCGATCCACCGCCGAGAATGGATCTCGCCGCACCATTTCGCGCAGGTCCTCGACGTCACGCAGGTAGGCCGGCTCTTTGAGTCCGCAGGCCGCAGCAAGATATTCGGAAGCCGCCGTCAGCACTTTGCGCGCCTGGCCCGTGCTGCTGGCGACGAACACCATGGTCCCGTTCGTCAGGAACGACTGCGCGCTGTCCGCGCCCGCTGCAAGAAATGCCGACTCGAACATCGGTCGATCGGGGCAATGAGTCCGACCAAGATTGAGGTTGCGAAAAAAGGCGGCGAACTTCGCGGGCGATCGCTTGGACATCGAAACTCCCTCAAATCTGACCCAGGATACGTGCGCGCTGTTGACGATATTCGGATTCGCTGACTTGCCCGTTCGCTTTCAACCGATCGAGTCGACGCAGGCGCTGTTGCGGATCGAGAACCGCTGCACCTCGCCGGTTGGTACGCGCAACCAGCAGCACAATCAGCAATGGAATGCCGAACAGGAATAACACGATGATCCAATGGAAGATGCTGAATGCACCCATGCACGAACTCCTGGTGAGGGAAGGCTTGCCGCGTTGACGCCGCCATCCAGCACAATTGTCCCGGAAAGAATAATCGTATAAAAGAGACAATTCGGTACCACGCAATCCGCCGCTAATAGGGTAATCGACGGCGCACACCGGAACCGCGTCGCTGAACGGTGCCGGAGTGATTCGCTCAGAATCGCAACGAGAGGCAGCTGAGGCCGCCGTCGAGCTTGTGGAACTCGCTCATGTCGAGCAACAAGGGTGCATATCCCAACGCCCGCAGCCGTTCCGCAATCAACGGATAACCGCGAGGCAACAGCACATGGTCGTTCACCCGCACGCAGTTGGCCGCATAGTCCTCCACGGGATCGACGATCACGCATTCGACGTCACGCAATGCCGGATCCGCGGCGATGGCTTCGATGACAACCATGCGCCCGTCGCCGAGCCATCCCATACCACTTTTGAGATGCAGGATGCTGTCGATGCCGCGAACGTCGATGATGCTGGAGGTATAGCCAGCGTCGCCAAGGAACCGAGCGAGCTGTCGGGCGCCTTCCGCATTCGTTCGATGGGAGATTCCGATGAAAACGTGCTCGCCCGCTTCGCAGATGTCGCCGCCATCGACGCTGCCCGGCGCGGTGATCTGCACAAGTCCGGCGAAGCGCTTGCTCAATTCGGGACGCATCTCTGCCGCTTCACCCAGGCGCGCGACTGCACCGGGCAACGTCAGCACGGCGCAACGCGGCATCAATACGGCCACATCTTCCACAAAGGTGGAATCGGGGAATCGGGCATCCGGCGGCAGCGAAGTAACGTTAAGCCCGCAGTGACGCAAGGCATCGCAGTAATCCGCGTGCTGCCGCAGCGCGAGTGCGACGTCGGGCGGGCCGAGATCAACGCGGGTCAGACCCAGCGCAAAATTTTCCGCAGGCGGACGAACAATGGCTTGGCTGAACATGGGAACCCGGTTTGATCATGACACTGCAAGCTTCCTTCTCCCTGGGAAGAAGGAAGTCGATAGAACACGCGAAGTGCTTTCAGCAGCAGCCGTGATCCGCGTGCTGGCTGTGGCCCGCACTGACGCCAACACCCGCGGTGAGACCCAGCAGCCCCGCCGCATAGTGATCCGCGACGACTTGCGCAACGCACATCGTCACGCGCTTGCCGGTCGGGATATGCAGAAATTCGTTCGGACCGTGTGCGTTGGAATGCGGACCCAGCACGCCCGTAATCAGGAATTGCGCGCCGGGGAATTTTTCGCCAAGCATCCCCATGAACGGAATCGTACCGCCCTCGCCCATGTAGGCCGGTGCAGGTCCGAAATAAGTCTTCGACGCGGTGTCGACGGATTTCTCCAGCCACGCCGACAACTGAGGCGCATTCCAACCGCTGGAGGCTTTTTCAAGCTCGAAACTGACTTCGCAGCCATACGGCGGATCGGCTTCGAGCAGCGTTTTGACGCAATCGCCAGCGGTACTGCCATCCAGCGTCGGCGGGATGCGCAAAGACAATTTGACGGAAGTATACGGGCGCAGCACGTTGCCCGCCGAATCGAGCGGAGGCATGCCTGCAACACCGGTAACGGACAACGCCGGCCGCCAAGTGCGGTTGAGCACGAGTTCGGACAAGGCTTCGTCCATGGGACGCATTCCGTCCACAAACGGAAACTTGGAATACACCGCATCGTCGAGCACATCGGCAGATCGCTTCGCCTGCTCGATACGTTGCACAGGGATTTCCACGTGCAGAGCCTCGGGCAGGATCTTGCCGCTGACCTGGTCTTCGAGGCGCGACAGCAATTGCCGCAATACGCGGAAGCTCGATGCAACCACTCCGGAAGCATCGCCGGAGTGCACGCCCTCGTCGAGCACTTTCACCGTGAGGTTGCCGCCGGTCAGGCCGCGCAAGCTGGTGGTCAGCCAAAGCTGATCGTAGTTGCCACAGCCCGAATCCAGGCACACGACCAGCGAAGGACGTCCGATTCGCTCCGCGAGATGATCGACGTAGTACGGAAGATCGTAGCTGCCCGACTCTTCGCACGCCTCGATCATGATGACGCAGCGGGCGTGCGGAATACTCTGTTTCTGCAGCGCCATGATCGCCGTCAGCGAGCCGAAGATCGCGTAGCCGTCGTCAGCGCCGCCACGTCCGTACAGTTTGTCGCCTTGTATGACTGGAACCCAGGGACCGAGACCTTCGGACCATCCGGTCATCTCGGGCTGCTTGTCCAGGTGCCCATAGAGCACCACGCAATCATCGCCGCTGCCGGCGATCTCGATGAAAATCAGCGGCGTCCTGCCTTGCAACCGCACCACATCCACGCGCATTCCGGCGACGTCCTGGCGCTTTGCCCAACCCGCGAGCAACTCCACAGCCTGATCCATGTAGCCATGCTCGGCCCACTGCGCATCGAACATCGGCGATTTGTTCGGAATGCGGATGTAGTCCACCAGGCGCGGCACGATGTCCTGATCCCAGGTGGCGGAGACGAATTCGCGCAAATTTTCGATGTTCATTGCAGATTCCCTTGCGGTCAGGCCTGCAATGGTAGCGCGCGCTCGCGTCGGGGGCACGCGAAGAAAGCCGCGGTTCGGAAATTTCCTAGTCGCAACCGTGCGACGCGACTACGCGGTGACGCGGCAAACCGCTGACGCGGCGACGCGCGGTGGTTCGTATCGTATGTCCCGTCGGCGCCACGATGGCGCGACGTAACCAGCCCAGGAGCAACACTATGAACAAGCTGATCCAGACCTTGATCCTCGCCCTCGCCTTTGCTTTCCCGACGTTTGCCGCGCAGCCGGTCAACGTCAACACGGCTGACGCGACCGCGATTGCCGCGAGCCTCAAGGGCGTGGGCCAGTCCAAGGCCGAGGCCATCGTCGCCTACCGCGAAAAGAATGGCGCATTCAAGAGCGCCGATGAACTGACCAAGGTCAAGGGCATCGGTGAGAAAACCATCGAACACAATCGCGACATGATCCTCGTCGACGGCGCGGTGAAGGCCAAACCGGCAGCAGCGAGCAAGAGCGCAGAGTGATCCAACGGTCCGACTGATGGAAGCCCCGAAGGCAGGTCGGATCCGTCCACCTGCCAAGGCCCACGGAAGGGCCGCCTGCGGCGAATCAAGCGCGATCGCTCAAGTCCGCGCTTCTGCGCGACGAACCGTCGCGCCTGGCCCAGGCCATGGAAATCCGGAACTACGGGATACTTACATTTCTCGCGAAAGCAATTCGCGCAGGAATGGCACGGTGACACGGCGCTTGGCCGCGAGCGATTCGCGATCCAGGCGGTCGAGCAAAATACCCAGGCTGCCGAGATCCCGTGCGTAACGCTGAAACAGGAAATCGAGCACTGCATCACCGAGCACCACGCCGCGTGCTTCGCCACGCGCACGCAGCACTTCGCGCCGCTGCTCGTCGTTGAGCGGATTCAACAGGACTTGTGTACAACTGGAAAGGCGCGAGACCAGATCCGGCAAATCGAACCCGAGCTGGGTCGCGGGAGCTGGCCCGGAAAACACCAGTGTACTGCCCTCTGCCCGGCACCGATTGAACAGATCGAACAGGGCATGCTGAAGATCCGCACTGCCGGCCAACGCATCCACATCGTCCAGAACCAGGAGATCGCTGCCGCCGAAGCCGCGCAGAACCGTCGCGCGGGGTTCGGCGAGATTGCGCAACGCAACGTATTGCGCGCTGGCGCCGGCGTCGGTCGCTGCGTGGCAGGCAGCAATCAACAGATGGGTCTTGCCGCTGCCTTCCGCGCCATGCAAAAACACCCAGGGGGCGCCCGTCTGCAATGCGGCCTGCTCGATTGCCTGCGCAGCGACGCCATTGTCGGCAATGTGGAAAGTGTCAAAACGCTGTTGTGCGGGCCAGCGCCATCCGAGTGGAATCTGTTGCATGTCTCAGGCGGACACAGGTGGTACGGGCAAAGGCGGCGCCGTGGCCCGGGTATCGACGGGTGGGGCCCTATCGAGCTGGACACCGTCCGGCAGAACTATCGTCGACACTTCGCTCTCGGCATCCGCGGCCTGGTATAGCGTGCTGGCCGTGTAGCGCTCATGCACGTAGCGCAACAGAACCATCGCGACCGCAGCGGCCGGCAACGCCAGCAGCACACCGAGGAACCCGAACAACTCACCGCCGGCGAGTATCGCGAATATCACGGCGACGGGATGCAAGCCGATCTTGTCACCGACCAATTTGGGAACCAGCACATAACCTTCGATCGTCTGACCCACGCCGAACACGGCCAATACCATGAGCACATGCTGCCAATCCTGGTACTGCACCAGAGCGGCTATGAGCCCCATGCAGACACCCACAATCGCGCCCAGGTAGGGCACGAAACTGATCAAGCCCGCGATCATCCCGATCAAGGGCCCGACATTGATGCCGACGGCCCACAGACCCAGTGCGTACATGGTGCCCAGCACCAGCATCACGCTGAGCTGACCACGCAGGAACGCACCAAGCACCTGGTCCGATTCCCGCGCAAGCCGATTCACGGTCGGTTCGATCGAGCGCGGCAACAGCTCGTGCACACGTCCGACGAGAATGTCCCAGTCGCGCAGCAGATAGAAGGTGACAACCGGGATAAGTACCAATTGGGCAATCCAGCCGACCAGGGTCAATCCCGACTTGGATACTTTCGCGAGCACCGTGGCGGCGATGCCTCCGGCCTCTTTCCAGTGCGCCTGCAGCATGTCGCTCAAGCGCTGCGGATCGGCAAAATCCAGGGTGACGCCGAATCGCTCCTGCGCCCAGGGACCTGCCTTCGTTTGCACCCAGGCCAACCAGAGTGGCAATTGCTGCATCAGGTTTTCGATCTGCCGACCGATGAAGGGAATCAGCAACACCACGATCAGGACCAGAGCCAGCACGATGAGCAGAAACACCAGCGAAACAGCGAGGCCCCGCGGCATGCGCCGCTCGAGGCGGTCGACGACCGGATCCCACAGGTAGGCAAACAGGGCGGCGATCGCGAACGGCGTCAGCGCGGGCGCGAGCAAGTACAGCAAGCCTCCCAAAATCAGCGCCAGTGCCAGCCATTGCCAACGTTCGGTTGTGCTCATGAAGGTAGTTCTCCGCCGCGCCGGCGCTGTTCCTGCACGGCCTTGTAAGTCCAACGCACCACATAGTCGATGCCGCTGGCCAGGGTCAGTGCTGCGACCCCCCAGACCAGGAAAAGGTTGAAAGCCTTGTGTAATTCACCAAAACGTGACAAATGGACCAATGTCGCAAACACCAGCGTTATCTGTGCGCAGGTCGTGATCTTGCTGAGCCAGGTCGGATGGGCGGTCAGTGGGCCGACGAGATTGTGGTAGGCCACGGCTCCGGCGACAATCACGATGTCACGTCCGACGACCAGCCAGGCAAGCCAGGTCGGCAACGCTTCGGCTTGTGCGAGGCTGACGAAGCACGCAACCAGCAGCAACTTGTCGGCCACGGGATCGAGCACGCCGCCAAGCCAGCTCTGCCAGCCGAAGCGTTTGGCAAGAAATCCGTCGAGCGCGTCGGTGGCACCGGCGAATACCGCGACTCCGAGCGCCATGTCGTAGCGCCCCTCGTGCAACAGCCAGACCAACGGCACGGTCAGCAGCATGCGCAGGAAGGTGATGAGGTTGGGCAAGTGGCGCATGAAGTCGCGTCGCGGGCTCACTGGGCCAGGCTGAGCGTCGCCTCCACACCCTCCACGGGCGGCTGGGCGCTCACGACGCGCAGCGCTCCGTCGGGTGGCAGATACGTCAACCAGCGATCGAGCGCGAGATTGAGATTGATGCGCAGCAGCACGCCATCGTTGCGTGCCTGTTCGGCCTGCGTATCGCGAACCCATTCGTTGTGGCCGAGGATTTCCAGCAGACGGGCATAGTCCTGTGCCGAATTGAGGCCGCTCACCCAGATGCGCGCCGTGCTGATCCTGCGTTCTTCCGGCACCGCTGCGCTGCGCACACCGATCCGGTCCGCTGCACCCTCGGCGCCAGCAGCCAGTACCGTCGCGAAACTGGCGTCGCGAACGTCCCAGCTCGTGGCGACCTGTCCACCCTGCAACAAGTTCCAATGTGCAGTCCATTCTCCGCCGGACTGACGCAGTTGCCCGACCAGGACCTGATCCGTCTGATAGCGCGCCGCCGCGTTGACCAGCCCCGTGGTGTCGCCGTTCCATACCGTCTGCGCCGCCAACTCCGCCTGAGCTGGATCCGCGACGGTTGGCAATACGATGCCAAGACCGCGCTGCTGGGCACTGCGCATGAAATCCCTCAGCTCCGATGAGGCTGCATCGGCAAGCAGACGTGGGCCGTTTCCCGTATCGGTGGCGAGCCACACGAGCAGCGGTGCACGCGAATCACTACCCCACACCTTGAGGCCCCGATCACGCAGCAGCCGATCGACCGGGGCGCGATCAAATTGCGCGACCAGTACCAGACGAATCTGCGGCTGACCATTCTCGGTGGCCACATCCTGACGATATTGGTACTGCTGCACAAAACGTTCGGCACCGGCAACCGCCTTCGCGACAGACTCGCTGGCGAGAACGTTCTTGTCCCCGGTGAGCTTGACCACCACTTGCGCGAGCGCGTTCTTCAGCCCCTCGGTGCGTTGTTCATCGGATTGATCGGTGACCGGAACTTCGCCAGCGTACAGGCTGAGGCCGGGACTCTGTGCATGCGCGCAATCTGCCCCCGTCGCGAGGAACGCGCACAGGCACAAACAGATGAATTGGCTCAGTTGGCGCACGGACATTCCCTGGTCGGCGGGCGATAGCCCACGCAAGTCTGCCCAAACCACGCCGCGCAGTCCACGATTCGCGGTGCGAGGCGCGGCGGCGCTGTTATCATTGCAGCCCTTTTAGGCTCAAGTCTGCCCATGTCGACCGAGAAAGAAGCCCTGACCTACCGCGCCGCTGGCGTCGATATCGATGCGGGCAATGAAGTCGTCGAGCGGATCAAACCCCTGGTGCAGCGCACCTTCCGCAAGGAAGTGATGGCCGGTCTGGGTGGGTTCGGCGCTTTGTTCGACCTTTCCAACCGCTACCGCGAACCGGTGCTGGTCTCCGGCACCGACGGCGTCGGTACCAAACTGAAACTGGCGCAGATCCTCAATCGCCACGACAGCATCGGCATCGACCTGGTCGGCATGTGCGTCAACGACGTGCTGGTGCAGGGTGCCGAGTCGTTGTTCTTTCTGGACTATTTCGCGACCGGCAAGCTGCATGTCGACACCACCGTCGCTGTGGTTGG
The DNA here is from genome assembly GCA_039934615.1 of Tahibacter sp. Taxonomy (GTDB): domain Bacteria; phylum Pseudomonadota; class Gammaproteobacteria; order Xanthomonadales; family Rhodanobacteraceae; genus Tahibacter. The sequence goes on along the minus strand of JBDTLV010000002.1, from coordinate 64,519 downwards.
CGGCATTGCGCGGGGTTGCGAACTGGCTGGTTGCGCCCTGATCGGCGGCGAAACCGCGGAAATGCCGGATATGTACGCACCGGGCGAATACGACCTCGCCGGCTTCTGCGTCGGCGCGGTGGAAAAATCCAGAATTATTGACGGTAGCGCCATCAAGGCTGGCGACGCGATCATTGGCATTGCGTCCAGCGGCGCGCATTCCAACGGCTATTCGCTGATCCGCCGCATCGTGGCACGGGCGGGCAGCCCCTTCGATCTGGACCTGGGCGGCGTCAGCCTCGCTGACGCGCTGATGGCGCCCACCACGATCTACGTGAAACCGATTCTTGCCTTGCTGGCGCAGCAGCCAGTGCACGGCATGGCACATATCACCGGCGGTGGCCTGCAGGAAAATATCATCCGTGTCGTGCCCGAGTCGCTGGGTATCGCGCTGGACAGCCGCAGCTGGACCTTGCCACCGGTATTTGACTGGCTGCAGCGCGAAGGTGCCGTGGCCGACCAGGAAATGTGGCGCACCTTCAACTGCGGTATCGGCTACGTCGTGATCGTGGCCGACGACCAGCGCGACACAACGATCGCCGCGCTGTCCGCGCTGGGACTTTCCGCGCGCACGATCGGCGCAGTGGTGCCGGCGCGCGCCGACGGTCGCGTCCACATTTCCGCCTGATCCCCATGTCCCGATTCCCGCTGCGCGTCGCGGTGCTGATCTCCGGCCGCGGCTCGAATCTGCAGGCTCTGATCGCGGCACAGCGCGCGGCCCCTGGGCGTTTCGAGATCGTCCTCGCGGCCAGCAATCGTGTCGGCGCAGCCGGATTGCGCCACGCGGAAGACGCAGGCATCGCGACCCTGGCGCTGGATCCCGCGGCGCACGGCAGCCGAGCCGACTACGACCGCCTGCTGTTCGAACGAATCGCGGTGCACACGCCCGATCTGATCGTGTTGGCTGGCTTCATGCGTATCCTGGATCCCGGCGTGCTGATCGCATGGCAGGGGAAAATGATCAATATCCACCCTTCACTATTGCCAAAATATGCAGGTCTGCACACGCATCGCCGGGCACTCGAAGCCGGCGATACGCAGCACGGTGCCAGCGTGCATTTTGTCAGCGCCGAACTGGACGGCGGTCCGTTGATCGCGCAGGTCGATCTACTGGTTGCGCCAGACGATACCCCCGAGCGTCTCGCATCGCGCCTGTTGCCTCTGGAACACGCGCTGCTCTGCGCTAGTGTCGAGCTGTTTGCCGACCAGCGTGTCGCGCTGGACGCGCAAGGGGTTCGAGTCGATGGAAAAACCTTGCAGGCACCTATGCAATGGGACGGCACCCGGCGTGCCTGGATGCACGGGGCCTGAATGTCACGTAGGCACGGCGTGCACCTTTCGCTCGAACGGTTGTCTACTGAGCCCTGCATACGCGCACTGGAGCTCCGAATGCGTCGTCTCGTTCCGCTGGCTCTCGCCGTTTTCGCCGTCCCGTTCTCGTCGGGCGCGGTCGACATCAATCCCGACGGCATTGGCAGTCCGATTCATTACCCGCCCCCGACGACAATCAAAAAACCATTTGTGGCGCATTACGCGGTCAGCCGCGACGGCAAGGCACTCGGTGTTTCGACCATGACCCTGCGCGATGAAGGGCACGACATCTGGAGTCTGACCAGCGAGACGCATGGCACCGCCGGCATGGCTCGCCTGCTCGGCCTGGAAGTTGTCGAACGGTCGCAGTTCCGCTGGACCGCCGACGGCATGCCGGAAGCGCAGGTCTACGATTACGATCAGGACGCGGCGATCAAGAGCAAGAAGCGTCATGCCGATTTCGATTGGCGCGCCGCCAGTGCTCACGTGGCCGAAGGCAAGAAGAGTTACGACTATCCGATTCCAGCGGGCACGATGGACCGGCACACCGTAGGCATTGCGCTGGCGCGAAAACTTGCCGCCGGCGCGAATGCGCTGGAGGTCGATGTCGCGACCAAGGATCACGTCGAGCATCAGCGCTTCGAACGCGCACCGGAAACCGATTCCGTGCAGGTTCCGAGTGGAAAGTACGATGCGATGCGCGTCGAGCGCGTCGACGTACCGGGCAAGGGCCGCAGCTGGTTCGTGCCACAGCAGCTGCCCGTTCCTGTGCGGGTCGAGCAAATCCAGGGCGACGGTGCGACGATCGTGCTGGAGCTGACGTCGATTGCCGACGATTGATGGTCGGAACGCGATCGACTTAGCGGTGCGCGTCGGGATCGTCGCGGCGCTCGCCAAGCTGCCACGCAGGTAATGTCATGGCGCGTTCGTTCGCTTCAAACGGGTGACTCGCAGGGAATTTTGTCGCAAAAGCGACGATGCGCCAAATGTGATGCCTGACGGCCGTCGGTCCGGCGCTCGCGGAACGCTTCCGTCGGCATGCCGACGGAGCGCCCGCAGAATCAGCTCTTTGGCGCGAACCCGCTCAACAGCAGCGCCCTTACGACGGCAAGCGTCGGATCTTCGCACCCAGCGTGCCCAGCTTCTCTTCGATATTCTCGTAGCCGCGATCGATGTGATACACGCGGTCGACCACCGTATCGCCGTGAGCGGCAAGGCCGGCCAGCACCAGGCTCGCCGAGGCGCGCAGATCGGTCGCCATCAACGGCGCACCGGTCATCGTGCCGATACCCTTGATGATCGCGGTGTTGCCTTCCAGGCGGATGTCCGCGCCGAGGCGGGTCAATTCATGCGCGTGCATGAAGCGATTTTCGAATACCGTTTCGGTGATGATGCCGACGCCATCGGCGACACAATTGAGCGCGGTGAATTGCGCCTGCATATCGGTCGGAAAAGCCGGATATGGCGCCGTCGTGATGTTCACCGAGCGCGGTCGGTTGCCGCGCATGTCCAGTTCGATCCAGTCTTCGCCGGTGTTGATGTGCGCGCCGGCCTCCTCAAGCTTGGCGAGTACCGCGTCGAGCGTCTTCGGACGTACCTTTTTGGTCACCACGCGACCACCGGTGATCGCGCCCGCAACGAGGAAGGTGCCGGTTTCGATGCGGTCCGGGAGCACTTCATAGTCGGTGCCGTGCAGGCGTTCGACGCCGTGGATCACGATCGTCGGGGTACCGGCGCCCTCCACGCTCGCACCCATCGCATTCAGGCAATTGGCCAGGTCGACCACTTCGGGTTCCTGCGCCGCGTTTTCGATGATCGTCGTGCCATCCGCGAGCGCGGCGGCCATCATGATGTTTTCCGTGCCAGTGACCGTAACAATATCCATATTGATACGCGCGCCCCTGAGGCGTTTGGCGCGCGCGCGTATGTAGCCGTTTTCGACGCTGACCTCCGCGCCGAGCGCCTGCAGACCCTTGATATGCAGGTCGACCGGTCGCGAGCCGATCGCGCACCCGCCGGGCAAGGACACATTCGCCTCGCCGTATCGCGCGACCAGCGGACCGAGCACCAGGATCGAGGCGCGCATGGTCTTGACCAGGTCATACGGTGCCGAGAAATTGTGCGTCGGACGCGGATCGACGTGGATCTTCATGCGTTCGTCGAGCACCAATTGCACGCCCATCTGGCCAAGCAATTCCATCGTGGTCGTGACGTCGTGCAAATGCGGCACGTTGCTGATGCTGACCGGCTCGTCGGCCAGCAGCGTCGCTGCAAGGATGGGCAGCACGGCATTCTTTGCGCCGGAAATCCACACGTCGCCGTTGAGAGGTTCGCCACCGGAAATTACAATCTTGGCCATTTTTACTTTGTTCCAATCAGGATACGGGTTGCGGTCCGCGGACGGTCACTACCGCGGCACTGGGACGGTGCCTGACATGCGTCAGGCGCTACCGGCCTCGTCGGGAGTCAGGGTCTTCAGTGCGAGCGCATGGATCGCCCCGCCCATCAGGTCACCCAGCGTGGCATACACCATTCGATGTCGCGCGAGCGGCATCTTGCCAGCGAAATCGGCAGCGACGACGCGCGCCTCGAAATGCACGCCATCGGCACCGCTGACCTCGGCCTTGGCGCCGGGCAGGCCCTGTTCGATGAGATTCTTGATCGTCTGGGTGTCCATGCGGAGGTCCGGAAAGGGCGAATTGAGGGCGGAGGCGATGCCGCGACGAAGTGCGGTCCTGGGCCGTCCGGAGCGGACTGATGGCCAGACCGGCTACACTAGGGGTCGCGAATGGTACCGAAAATCCGCCTGCGCCAATACGCCGATGCCGACAAGCCCGTCTCCCTGCTCCATCCTGCCCTGCTCATGAACGCCAGAATCCAGTCCCTGACTAGCCAGATTCCCTTCGCATCACTGCTCGACACCGCGGCGCTGCAACGCACCGCGCTGCAGGTCGTGGAGACCGAAGCGCGCGCGATTGATGCGCTGCGCACGCGGATCGACGAGAGTTTTCTGCGCGCCTGCCAGCTGATGTTCGACTGCCCGGGTCGGGTCGTGGTTTCCGGCATGGGCAAGTCCGGGCACATCGCGCGCAAGATTGCCGCAACCCTCGCTTCGACGGGCACCCCGGCGTTTTTCGTGCACCCGGGAGAAGCCAGCCATGGCGATCTCGGCATGATCACCCAGAAGGACGTGGTGCTTGCCCTGTCCAACTCCGGCGAAACGGATGAATTGCTGACGATTCTCCCGCCAATCCGTCGACAGGGTATCCCGTTGATCGCGATGAGCGGCAACGACGGCTCTTCGATCGCGCGACTCGCCGACGTGCATCTGGACGTCAGCGTGCCTGCGGAGGCCTGCCCGCTCGGTCTGGCACCGACGGCCAGCACCACTGCCGCGCTGGTGATGGGCGATGCCCTGGCGATCGCGCTGCTCGAAGCGCGCGGCTTCACCGCCGATGACTTTGCGCGCTCGCACCCGTCGGGCACGCTCGGCCGACGCCTGCTGCTGCACATCAGCGACGTGATGCACACCGGCGACAAGATTCCGCAGGTCGGAAAGCGTGCCAGTCTCTCGGAGGCACTGGTCGAAATGACCCGCAAGGGTCTTGGCATGACGGCGGTCATCGACGATGACCATACCCTGCTGGGCGTGTTCACCGACGGCGATCTGCGTCGGGCGCTGGATGACGCCAACATCGACCTGCGTTCAACGCCGCTGGCCAATCTGATGACGACTCGCGCCAAGAGCATCACCCCGGACAAGCTCGCAGTCGAGGCTGCGCGCCTGATGGAAGACTTCACCATTCACGCATTGCTGGTCGTGGACTACGACGGCAAGCTGGTGGGCGCGCTGAATATTCATGACCTGTTGCGCGCGCGCGTGGTTTGATCGGATTGTTGAATCTCGTGGTGGATCGGGTCGACGGCGAGCGCGTGCCGCGAACTGGATTCTTTTTATAAACGTGCAGAATGGTGGCCGATCGCTGCCGCTGTCGATCGCTCCATTCCGTCATTGAACCTGAACTTGATGCCCATTCCTGCCGATATCCTCGCCCGCGCCGCACGGATCAAGCTCGCCGTATTCGATGTCGATGGCGTGCTCACCGATGGTCGCCTCTGGTATGCCGAGGATCGTCGCGAGATCAAGGCGTTTCATGTGCACGACGGCCTGGGCCTCAAGCGCCTGCAGGCGAACGGCATCGAAGTCGCGATCATCACCGCACGCATGAGCCACCTCGTGACCGACCGCATGGCCGACCTCGGTATTGCACATGTGTACCAAGGCCAGGGCGACAAGCGCGCCTGCCTGGAACAATTGCGCGAGGCCTTGCAGCTGGAACTGGATCAGATCTGCTACACCGGCGATGACCTGCCCGACCTGCGCGCGATGCGTCACGTCGGCTTCGCGGTTGCGGTCGCGAACGCGCAACCCCTGATCGTCGAACACGCACAGTGGCAAACGCGGCTCGACGGCGGCCACGGTGCGGTTCGCGAAGTTTGCGACCTGCTGTTGATGGCGCAGGGCAAGACCACCACCGAACGGGCGTTCTGGTCCTGATGGAACGTCGGCGAGTGGCCATCGTCGCGCTGCTGGTGTTCTTCTCGGCGCTGAGCCAGTTGCTCTATTGGCTGACCCGGCCCGGCGACGAGCCGCCGGCGTTTGTCGGACCGCCGCGCTCGAACTACACACTGAACGAGTTCGAACTCAACGCGCTGGACGAAGCCGGCAAGCTGAGCTTTACCGTCACGGCTCCGAGCCTGGCGCGGCGCAATGACGACGGCTCGCTGTGGGTGCAGACACCGCACTTCGTGCTGGCTGGCAAGGATGGCAACAATTGGAACGGCAATTCCGAATCGGCCTGGGTGACCAAGGACGGTACGCGCATGCTGCTGGCCGGCGCGGTCGACATGCTGCGCCCGGAAAGCGCATCGGCGCGCGCCGCGAGCATCGTCACGCGCGACGTGACCGCCTGGCCGAAAGACAAGAAAATGCAAACCGAAGCACCCGCCACGATCACCCAGCCGGGTTCTATACTGCGCGGTACCGGCATGACAGCCGACCTCAACACGCATCAAATGGAGCTGCTCGCCGATGTCCACGCCTCATTCGCGTCGAAGCACAAGCCCTAGGCTTGTCATTCTCACTGCCGGCGCCGTCGCGCTGAGCCTGCTCGCCAGCTCCGCGCAGGCGCTCAAGGCCGACCGCGAGCAGCCGCTCGAAGTCAGCGCCAAGAATTTCAAGACCGACCAGAACAAGCTGCTGACCATCTTGACCGGGGCAGTGACCCTGAGCCAGGGATCGGTGCGCGGCGATGCCGACAAGGGCACGGTGCACCAGGACAAGGACAACCAGATCAGTCGCGTGGTGCTCGAGGGCAAGCCTGCTCATCTGTCGGAAAAGCTCGATGGCGACGGCGGCATGATGAATGCCCACGCAAACACGATCGACTACGACAACGGCACCAGCACCGCAGTGCTGACCGGAGACGCCGTCGTGGTGCAGCAGAACCGCGGCGAATTCCGCGGTGAGCGCATTGTGTACAACACAGAAACGGGCGAAGTCACCGGCGGCACGCAAAGCGACACCAGTCGCGTGGTACTGCGCATGCTGCCAAAGATCAAGCCGGCGACGGCCCCGACCGACAAGCCCGCAACGCCCGCCGCAACGCCGTCCACAGATCCGAAGCCAGCCGCGGACAAAAAGAAATAATGCTCAGCGCCTCGGGTCTGAAGAAACGCTACAAGCAACGCGAGGTCGTGCGCGATTTCGGCTGCACGGTCAAGCAGGGTGAGGTGGTCGGACTGCTCGGGCCGAATGGCGCGGGAAAGACCACCTGCTTCTACATGATCGTCGGATTGATCGGCAGCGATGCCGGCACGATCCGTCTGGACGACAAGGACATCACCCACCTGCCGATGCATGCGCGGGCACGCCTGGGCGTTGGCTACCTGCCGCAGGAGCCGTCGGTCTTCCGTCGCCTGACCGTGGCGGAAAACATCCTGGCGATCCTGGAGCTGCATCCGGAATTCGACGCGGCCAAGCGTTCCGCCGAACTGGAGAAGCTGCTCGACGAACTGCAGATCGGCCATATCGCGTCGCAACGCGGCATCAGCCTGTCGGGTGGAGAGCGGCGACGCGTGGAAATTGCCCGCGCGCTCGCAGCGCAGCCGCGCTTCATGCTGCTTGATGAGCCGTTCGCCGGTGTGGATCCGATTTCGGTCGGCGAGATCCAGCGCATCGTGCGCCATCTGAAAGAACGCGGCATCGGCGTGCTGATCACCGATCACAACGTGCGCGAGACGCTCGGCATCTGCGATCGCGCCTACATCCTGAGCTCCGGCAGCGTGCTGGCGAAAGGTGCGCCGGCAACCATCCTCGCCAATGAGCAAGTGCGAGAAGTATATTTGGGCAAGGAGTTCCGCATGTAGCGGCGCGCGGTATCAGGCGTCGCAACGGCCCCGCCGCAGCAGCCATGTACATTGATCCAATCTCCGCGGCATGGCAAGCACCGCCGCGCCAGACGCACCTCTTCGACGCGGCCGAAAGATGAAGGTTTCCGATCGACGCAATCCGCATTAGGATGCAGGCATAACGGGAACATCGATGAAGCCTGGCCTTAGCCTTCGACTCCACCAGCAATTGGCGCTCACACCGCAGTTGCAGCAAGCCATCCGCCTGCTGCAGTTGTCGAGTGTCGAGCTGGAAATGGAACTGCGCGAGGCGCTTGAGTCCAACCCCTTGCTCGAATTGCCGGACGACGCGGACACGACACCGCCGGTCCCTGCCGAGGCGAATGGCAACAGCACCGAGGTCAAGAGCGAATTCGAGACGAGTGCTCCAGCGTCCGAATCCGCCAGCAGCGAAACGGACTCGCGGGAACGCGAAGACAGCAGCGAGTACGAATCCTTCGACGGCGGCTATGACGGGAGCTTCGAAGGCACACCACGCGGCCCCGCGCCCGACGACGACTTCGAACCGCAGGAACCCGAACAGCAGGACCTGCGCGACCACTTGTTGTGGCAGCTCAACCTGACGCCAATGTCGGCCCGCGACAACGCGATTGCCGCCGCCATTATCGAAGCGATCGACGATGACGGATATCTGCATGAGCCGCTCGAAGCGATCCAGCAGGGTTTGAAAGACTTGTACGAGGTCGGCGAGGACGAAGTCGAAGCCGTGCGTCATCGGGTGCAGCGGTTCGATCCGCTGGGCGTCGCCAGTCGCACCCTGCGTGAATGTCTGCTCGTGCAACTGAGTGAATTCGATCCGGCTACGCCACACCTGGCGATCGCCCGGATGATTGTCGCCGAACATCTGGAAACACTGGCCAAGAACGACCGCGGACGTCTGGCACGTGCTTTGAAAGCCACTCCGGAGCAGGTCGACGAGGCGGTGCAGCTGATTCGCACGCTCGACCCCAAACCCGGCGCGAGTGTCTCAAGCGCCGCACCCGAATATGTCGCGCCGGATGCTTACGCGTTTCGCCATCAGGGTCGCTGGCAGGTCAGTCTCGCGCCGGGCTGTCAGCCGCAACTGTCGATCAACCGTCACTACGAATCGCTGATCGCCCGTGCGCAGCGCGACGATGCGCACTACATGCGCGGGCAGCTGCAGGAAGCGCGCTGGCTGATCAAGAGCCTCAAGACGCGGGCGGAAACCATACTCAAGGTTGCCCAGTCCATCGTGAAAGCACAAAGTGCCTTTCTGGATTTTGGTGCCGAGGCGATGAAACCGCTGGTGCTCAAGGATGTCGCCGAAGAGATCGGCATGCACGAATCCACCGTGTCGCGCGTGACCACGCGCAAGTTTCTCTACACGCCACGCGGCACCTTTGAGTTCAAGCATTTCTTCTCCAGCGGTGTGTCCACCGTGGACGGCGGCAGCGCATCAGCGACGGCGATCCAGGCGATGTTGCGCAAACTGATCGAGGGCGAACCCGCCAGCAAGCCGCTCTCGGATCAGGCCCTCGCCGAGGAACTCAATCGACGGGGTATTAACGTGGCGCGGCGTACCGTGGCCAAGTATCGCGAAGCGCTGAATATCGCGGCATCGAACGAACGCTGCCGGATAAGTTGATCGCGAAACCACACCTTGAACTCCGATGAGGAACCCTCACCACTGAAACAGGTCATGGATATAGAGGCAGCATACGCGCAGGCGCCCAAGGCGCCGCGCGACGACCGCGCGCTGCGAAGAGCAGCACGCCATTACCCAGGAGAAGCACCATGCAGATCAATGTCAGCGGGCACCAGGTCGATGTCACTCCGGCCCTGCGCAGCTACGTGGAAAGCAAGTTCGAGCGCATCCTGCGCCACTTCGAACACCTCCACGATGTCGGTGTCACGCTCAGCGTGGAGAAACTCGTCCATACCGCCGAAGCAACGCTGCACGCGGCGGCCGGCAAGACTATCCACGCCGAAGCCTCCGCTGCCGACATGTACGCCGCGATCGACGCGCTCTCCGACAAGCTGGACGGACAAATCCGCAAGCACAAGGAAAAGCTCACCGACCATCACCGTACCGAAGCGATCGCGCTGGAACGCAGCGCCTGAGTCGTAACGGGCCGGTGTAGCGGCCCGCATTGCAACACCGAAGGGAGGCCATTGGGCCTCTCTTTTTTTTGCGCGATTCAGGTTTGCTGCCCGTGCTCGCCCACATCCGCCGGTGTCGGACCACGAAGGCATTGCGGTTCCCTGCCAATCGAGGGGTAACGACGTCGAACGTCCGATGGACATGCGCTGAAACACACGAAAGGATCGATGACCATCACGATGCCGGTCCGTCGCGCGCTGGATAGTCAAACTCTGTTCTTTTACACAAACTGCGGACAGCCCTGTTGCTAGGATCGGGGCGTTCAAGTCGCGAGGCCCTGATGTTCAGCCATTCGAACGCCAGACTGAACCGATGGGTGGTCCCACTCATCACGCTCGGCGCTATTCTGTTGCCGGAAATTGGTGACCGCTGGAACGCGGGCGCCCACCTCGCTTCGTGCTGGTGTTCTCGGTGACATTGTCGGCCTACCTCGGCGGGGTCACGGCCGGCCTGATCAGTACGGCGCTGGTTTTCGGCTACGCGCTGATCGGCTGGAACATCGTCGGGGCGTGGCCTGCCGGGTCGATTGCCAATCACGCGCGGTAGGTTTTTCTCGCCATCGTGACTCCGACCGCGGCAGTGCTGGTCGGCGTACTGCGCGAGGCGGTGGATCGATCGATCCGCGACCTGCTGCAGGATGTCGCACGTCGCACACTGGCTGAGGCAACCCTGGCTGCGGCCAACCGCCAGCTGGGCAGCGTGATGAGATTTCGCTGGACCTGATCTGCAAGTTCGACCTTGCCGGACGTTTCCTGCTCGTCAGCGATTCGTGCCTGCCGATGCTTGGCTATTCCGTCGACGAACTCATGGGCCGTAACTATCTGGATTTTGTGCATCCGGACGACCGCGCCCGAACCATCGCCGCATCGGCAGGTCTGCTGGCTTCCAGCAAGCTGACGGAATTTGAAAATCGCATAATCCACAAAAAAGGAAGTGCCATCAATCTGCTCTGGGCGACCGCGTGGGACGCGGCGACGCACACCACGCATTCCATCGGCCGGGACGTTACTCACCTGCGCGAAGCCGAAGCTGCGTTGGCGGAGGAAAAGAAAACCGTTGCCGCGCTGCAAGGCCTGCTCTCCGTGTGCGCGTGGTGCAACAACATCCGCAACGAAAACGACGACCGGGAAAAACTGGAGCACTACGCGCAGCGGCACGCGGACGTGCAGGTCAGCCACGGCATGTGTCCGACGTGTCTGAAAAAGCACTACCCGGAAAATTGATCGCACTCCCGGCGTACCCAGGCGATGCATGCCCTGCCTGTGATCGCAGCGGTGTCGGCGGGCACGTCATTGGCGAAAGCACCAGCCATCACGTGCGTGGATCCGGCCGGCCCATTCTTCGGCGTTACGAAGGCATGACCAACGGCGACTATTGCGGGCCGCGCGACTGGCCTACAATGGAACGATGAGCGACCTCCGTGATCTGATTATCGATTTGCGAATTGAAATGCGTAAGCTGGTTCCCGATTTTCACAAATCGGCGCTGCGCCATCGCATGGATGAGGCGGTCAGCACGCTCGGTCGCCTGCCGGATGCGACGCTCGATGGATTGATGCGATCCATTGCGGCACGTCCCGTCGTCGCGCCTCCCGTTGATGCCGAGGCAGCGGTCTGGCGCGACGTGGTTGCGGAGTTGCGCAGCACGCACCCGGCCACCTTTGATCTCATTCAACGTGCGGTCGACGTGCGCCTCGGTCGGTCGCCCGCGGAACCGATGCCTGCGGAGGTCGTGAATGGCGCCACTGCGGCGGTCGTCGCCGTATTTACGGAATCCGACACAGCCGTGTCGATACTCGCCGACTCCGACGGCGATGTGCCCTCCCCGGACGTACTGAACGCTGTCGCCGAAGGGCTGCGTAGCCTGACCGACCGTCAACGGGAGTGGTGCATGGGCGAGGCGATGGTGCTGATGGGCTTCCAGATGGGGCCGCAGGAACTGCTCAGCCGCGGCGACCAGGCCCTGGCACGGGTGATCGTCACCGGCTCGCTCGACTAGCAACCCCGGCGCAACGGCGTGACTTCCGCAGCGCCGATTCCGTGTCGCCGGACGCTGCGGACCGGACCCAATGGATACTTGTAGATGAAGGAACAAAGCGAACTGCAGCGGAGCCGCAAGCCACCGCCAGATCGCCCGTTGCCTCCACCATATCGCTGCATTTTCTGCGCCCAACGGCGCGTCCCCGGCTCGAACACCCGCACCTTCAACGCACGCCGAGCTTTACCCCGAGCTGTGGCGCCGACGAAACAAATGGCAGTCGCGATTTGCGCAGATCGACAAGCGGAGCCAATTCGTACACATTGCGATAACCATACGTGTACAGCGCGATATAGGTCGACAGATTGAGTGAAGCGCCAGCCAGTTTCGTTGGGAACGCGAATTCCGCATTCTGGAAATTGTTGTTGCAGTAGATCAGGATGCGCGCGTTCACATCGGGCAGCTGCTGCGCCAGGCTGGCGATAGTAATGTCGGGAAAACTCAGATTGATCGCGCCCTCGACGTGCAGGACGTCGAATTTTTCCTTGCTGCGCGCGTCCAGGATTATGGTTCCCGGCTCCCGAACCATGCGCAGAAATTCCGTTTCGCTGACTCGCCGCGATTCGCGATGCGCCGCAGCCTCCTGCGAAACCCGCAGATAGCCGTTCATGTCGATGGCCGGATTGCGCAAGTCCGGCGAGATCCTGGCGCCAGGTGCCGCACAGGCGCCGATGATCGGCAGCACGGCGGCAAGAAGTGCCCAGCGGCGGATGCTTGTGCGACGATTCATGGTCTTCCCCTGCGGATGGTTGCGTCGGGTACAGGCTAGACGCGCGCACTCTCCGGCAACAGACACCGGTCGGCAAAGTTTCCGATCCCGACTTTACAAACGATTTACATGCGTCGGATCACCGGGATTGCTACGCTCAAGGCCCATCGGAGCCAGGCTACCCGTCGCCGTGCAGCGCAGGTCACGCATCCTGATCGTCGAAGACGAACCAGCGATCCGCACGGGTCTCGTCGACGTGTTCGTCTACCACGGTTTCGAGGTCGAATACGCCGCCGACGGGATACTCGGCCTGGCTCTGGCGCTGCGCGGAACCTACGATCTGATCCTGCTCGACGTGATGCTGCCGGGATACAGCGGTTTTGAAATCTGCGCCGCCATTCGCGAAGTGGATCGCGAACAGCCGATCATCATGCTGACCGCAAAATCCGCGGACGCGGACGTGATTCAGGGTCTCGCACTGGGCGCCGACGACTACGTGGCGAAACCCTTTTCCGTTGCCCAGTTGGTGTTGCGTGTGCAGGCTGTGCTGCGCCGATCGCGCTCGGCGGCGGCGTCCGACGAAACGATAGACCTTGCCGATGGCATCCGCGTGGACTTGCGCAATCTGTGCGTTCAGGTGGCGGACGAATCGATCCGCCTGACGCGCCGCGAAGCCGAGGTCCTGCGCTATCTGCACGATCACCATGAGCGACCGGTGCCGAGGGATGAACTATTGAACAAAGTGTGGGGCTACGGGCGTCAGCAGGAAATCGAAACCCGCACGGTAGATATCCATATCGCAAATTTGCGGCGCAAGATCGAATCCGATCCCAGGCAGCCTCGACACCTGCTTACTGTGCGCGGCGGCGGTTACCGCCTGGTGCGAAGTGCGCATGTTCAAACGAACTAGCCACGGGCTCAGTCCGAATCGATTGCGGGCATACCTGGCGCTGCTGTTCGTTGCGCTGTTCGTGCCCAGCATTGTTTTGATCCAGCAGACTCGGCATCAGCTGAAATGGGAGGCGTTTCATCAGTATCGCACCCTGGCCGACGAACTCGGCTTGCGCATTGACGCCGAACTGCAACGCATGATTGCAGCGGAGGAAGCACGCGGCTACTCCGATTATCAGTTCGTGGTACTGGCCGGCGATCCGGCCACATCAAATTTCGTGCAGCGCTCCAGTTTGTCCAACCTCCCGGTGCCATCCGAGCTGGTCGGAGTGCTCGGCTACTTCCAGGTTGACTCCGCGGGCACGTTCAGTAGTCCGTTGTTGCCCGCGGATCTATCGGATCCATCGCGCTGGGGGCTCGATACCGGTCAGATCAAGCAACGCGTGACATTGCGTGATTCGTTGTTCGATGTGCTGGTAAGCCATCAGTTGCTGCCGCGCGAATCGCCGCTGCAGCGGCGCGTCGATACGCGTCAGCCGCAGCATGTTGAACCACTGACGTCGGGCCCGACCGCGCCCGCAATGACGAAACGCGACGAGGCAACGCCGAACCAAGCCATCGCGGCCCAGGCGGCCTTCGACGCGCTGAACTCACCGGCGAATCAGATCCAGCGGACGACGAGCAATCGACTCGGCCGTGTGGACGATTTGCGTCTTGCACAAAATTTTCAACGCGCCGCGGCCGAGCAACTGGCGCAAAGCGCTGCCCCCCCCTACGAGCAACAACTGAAGGCCAACGCGCAGGCACACGCCAAGCGCACCGAGCAAAGCGCCGTCGTCGAAGCGGCGGACCGCAACGCGCAGCCCGGCGGCGCGCCAAACCTGCGGCAAGTGCGGATCTTCGAAAGCGAGGTCGACCCGTTCGAGTTCAACCTGCTTGGTAACACGCACGGCGTGCTGTACCGGAAAGTGTGGCGCGATGGCCAGCGCACGATCCAGGGCGCGATCATCGACCAGAAAGCCTTTCTGGATCGCGCCATCATCAAGGCATTCCGAGAGACCGCTCTCGCGCAGATGAGCGACCTCGCCGTTGCCTATCAGCACGACATACTTCGTTACGCTCGCAGCACCGCCGACGACAGCGACGCCGCTGCGGCAGGAGAGTTGCAAGGTGAACTATTGCACCAAGTGAGATTGTCCGCCCCATTTGGGGATTTTCAGTTGCTGTGGAACATCAATCGCCTGCCGACGGGGCCGGGCGGACAGCTGATGATCTGGGCGGGCATCGTATTGCTGGTCATCCTGGTAGTCGGATTTGCGTTGATCTATCGACTGGGCATGAAGCAGATCCTGTTGTCGAAACAGCAACAGGACTTCGTGTCGGCAGTCAGCCACGAATTGAACACACCACTGACGTCGATCCGCATGTATGCGGAAATGCTCGAAGCGGGCTGGCCCAGCGAAGCGAAAAAACGCGAGTACTACCGTTTCATCCACAGCGAGAGCGAACGCCTCGCACGGCTGATTTCCAACGTGCTGCAGCTGGCGCGCCTGGAACGCAACGAATTGCGCATCGAGACCAAACCGGTCGAAGTCGCGTCGTTGATCGACATGATCCGCTCCAGGCTCGCGCAGCAAATCGAGCGCGCCGGATTCACCGGCGAATACGTGCTGGATCCCGCCTCCTTACAGCGCGAATTGCTGGTCGACGTCGACGCCTTTATACAGATCGTGATCAACCTGGTCGACAACGCACTCAAATTCTCGGCGCAGTCAGCGCGGCGTGTGATCGAGATGAGATGGCGGGCGCGCAGCGAATACCAGCTGGAAATCAGTGTGCGCGACTACGGCCCCGGCGTCGAGACGGCGGAGATGCAACGGGTATTCAAACTGTTCTACCGCGCGGGTAGGGAACTGACGCGTGCAGCGCCCGGCACGGGCATTGGGCTGGCGCTCGTGCGTCAGCTCGCGCGCGCGATGGGTGGCGACGTGACTCTCGTGAACCGGAAACCCGGCGCCGAATTCCAATTGCTGCTGCCGATGGCGGTACGCTCGTCGAGCACCGCAGCGGATGGCGATACTGGCACGTCGGGACTGGCCGACGGTGCGCTTTTGTCGTCCAGGAAATGTTCGGAAATCGCACCCGCGCCAGAATGACCGATGCATCGACGCGTGCGGCAGGCTATTTGTGTACCCTACACCTTCGCCTGGCAACTGAACCCATTGATGGGCAGGCGAGTGGCACCCGCGTCTTCAGGAGGCAATATGGAAAATGCAGCACTGCGATTCTGGCAACGCTGGTTGTTTGGCGTGACCCTGTTGACGATCGGATTCGGACTATTCCTGATGCTCGCGCCGCGGCCTACGCGCGAAGGTTTCTCGTGGCTGTTCTATGCCTCGCCTCAACACATCGATACGCTCGGAGCCGAAGCGGTCAACTACATCACGTTCCTGCACGGTGCGCTCGGTGCGGCCATCCTCGGCTGGGGTATCGTGCTGATGCTCGTCACGCTGGGGCCGTTCCGGCGCGGAACCCGGGAAGGCTGGCTGGCGATCGCGGCCTCACTGATCGGCTGGTTCGTTCCGGATGTCATGGTCTCGCTGTGGTTTGGATTTTGGCAAAACGTGGTCCTCGATGGCGTCTTCGCCGTGCTGTACGCCGCGCCGCTGATCGGAACCTGGCGGATCCACCGCAACGTTGCGCCGGTATGACCGGATCAATTCAGCGCCTCGAAGCCGTTCGAAAAAATCGGATCACGGATCGTGAGCGAAGTGGCTACTTCGGTCGGCACCAGCTGGCCGGTATTCGTGCTGTCGCCGAGTTCGTACACATTGTTGTAACCCCAGCACGTGGCGATGCCCGCCGTCGTGGCGGCGCGGGTGTGGTAGCTGCCTGCGATACCGAGGCAACTCCGCTGGCCAGGCCCGCGACGTCCAACTTGAGAGGCAGTGTGCGAGTCCCGGTTCACACTCCGGGCTATCGGTTTAGCAGCGGATTCGGAGCAAGCAGGCGCATTGCCACGAGCAACAACAGGCTCACCGCCATCGCGAGCAATGACCAGATGCTCGTGGCTGGTGCGGCGACGGGCGTCGCGCCACCGCTGACATTGACGCTACTTGACGATGTGTTGTTGCCCGGATTCGGATCGGCGTCAATTGAGGTGACGCTGGCGGTGTTGGTCAGTGTGCCGTTCGCTGTGGGCGAAATATCGACCACCACGCTGATCGATGCGGTCGCTGCATTCGATAGATTACCGACTGTGCAGGTGACGGTTGTCGTGCCGAGGCAACTGCCTTGCGTCGGCGTCGCGGAGACGAGGGTCAGCGCGGCGGGCAGCACGTCAGTGATGGAAACGAGGAGCGTGGTGCTGGGGCCGTTGTTGGCGACGTCGAGGGTGTAGCTGATGCGACTGCCGGCAATGGCGTTCGCGGGACCGGTCTTGGTGATCGACAAATCGGCGAGGAGACTGATGTTTGTCGTCCAGAAGGCGGTATTGTTTCCGGGCGTGCTGTCGTTGTCCGAGGTTACCGTGGCGACATTGGTGGTAAAGCCGGGTGTTCCGGAGGCGTTGACGAGGAGTGTGAATACGTTCGAGCCTACGGGCATCGATGCCAGCGTGCAGGCGACCGTGCCGCTGGCATTGATGGCGGGGGTCGTGCAGCTCCAGCCCGCGGGTGCTGTCAGCGCGGTGAAGGTACTGGAGACCAACACGTCGGTCAGCTGCACGTTGAGCGCGGGATTGGGTCCAGCGTTGGCCACATGAATGGTGTAGTTGATCGGGCCGCCGGCCGCCGCCACTATCGGTCCTTGTTTCCCCACCGAGAGATCCGCAGGACTGCCGTCGATGCTGTCGGTATGAATTCCAGCGTATGCCGCGGGCGCGAGCAGTGCCAACATGCCGAACAACAGATTGCGCGAACCGATAGTCATTCGGATTCCCTTGGATTGCAAGATTTCAGATGTCGATGGCACGCACGTGTCGCAGTGATGCGTGGATGAGGTCGCGTTAAGGCAGCATAGCGACCGCAGGAGTACCGTGGAAGTGTGGGTATGCTTGCACGACTGGGGTGCATCGGAGCCAGACGGCACGGATTCGGGAACAATGACAGGGGCAGCGGCATCGGGAACCGTCTCAGTCATGCAATGGGGGAATGCTTCAGTTTTCAACCTGTCGGCATCTCGCCACTTTGGAATGGCACCGGCTGCGGTTAATTTTTTCCCAACGCTTGGTGCACTGCCTGGCGGCGCTGCGATCCAGTCTGTGTCGATCTACTGTCTAACTTTGTAGCCTTTGCCACAAGACTGCATAGGCCGTGTGCCGATCCTCTCATTCCACGCTTACCCACCAAGTCGGTAGCCTGGGCTGAGTGCCAGCGATGCCCAACATCGCCGCGCAGACTGACCTGACAGCATTTGCAACGATCGTACAAATCGCACTGAACTTCATCTGCCGCGCGACGTTTTGATTGGATGTTGGGCATCGCTGGCGCCCAGCCCAATCTACGCGCTGTAGTGACACATCCGTGTGGCGTCGATTCGTGCAGTCAGGTCTAAATGCGAGAAATGCGCAAGTGTAGTTCTGCGCTTCTGCGCGTTCGTTGCAACTCGGCAAATCGCTGCAGCGCGGAAGTTCGCGTCAGAACGTGTCGCCAATGCTGGCGGCTTCCTTCGACAATCTTTTTCTTGCTGTCTCTCCACCTGAGACTTCCAACCGTTCTAATACTTCGGTGCCGCCGAGCACAACCTCGACCCCGCCCTGCGGGGTCATAGCAAGAAGTCGTTGTAGCGGTGCGGGTGTGGTGCGTGACGCTGGCAGCCACAGGGGTTGTCGGTGAGCCTCGGGATAAAGAACGGGAGTGTGTCCATGTCGCAGAATCTGGTGTCGTTGGCGTTGACGGATGCGGAGTTTCAAGCAGCGGATCAGGCGATCGCTGTCTTGGAATCGACCTTGAGCGGGCTGGTGTCGTTGACGTCGGCGCAGCGTCAGGCGTTTACCAAGATGGGGCCGAAGTCGGAGACGTTCTGCCGACAGACGATCGGGGTGCTTGAGATGAATCCGAGCCTGTTTCCGGCGAGCATGGGTGTGGAGGAAGCGGCAAATGACCTCCGCATGCTGGATCGGATGCGTCCGATGTTTCTCCGTCTGGCACGGTTGTCCGAGCGTTCGGCAGATACCGAGTTCGCCTTGGGTAGCGATGTGATGCACACGGCCCTGCAGGGGTATGCGCAGTTGAAGATCACCGGCAAGAACCAGGGCCTGGAGGGCCTGCGGAAGTCGTTGAGTGCGCGCTTCGCCAGGTCACCGGCGACGGTCGAGACCGAGCCCTTGGCCCAGGCGGCCTGACCCCTACGGCGCGGGAGGCGCCGGTTGAACAAAAAGCCGCAGCGATGCGGCTTTTTTTGATGTCTTGAATTTGATGTGGTCACTCAGGTCGGAACTTGGGCCTATGAGGGTGCAAACGGCAGCCGCGAGGGTTTGAAGGGAGGTTGCGGACTTTGGATTCCGGGTATCGAGATCTTCTATCGCTGCCCTTGATGTTTGGACTTTGACCGTTGAAGTTTTGGTGCTTCCGGCGGCCCGCAGTAGGCCATGCGCGGATGTCATGCGGCTCCCTGCCGCGCCGCAAACTCGATCCCCGCGGGCAATACTTCCTGCGGTGAGGTTCGCACTCGCTGCGGCGCACGTCGGCAGTGATGCGCCGGAGGTTGAGACCTCCGGATCCAATGTTGGGACTCCCACGTTCGACTACCCGCCCGATGCGACCGACTTCGGAACCTGACCACCGCACCCTGTGAAGCCGACCGATGCACGTTCTGACCGCGGTGCTGAGGTTTCAAACCTCGCCGCCGGAGTTCGCGGGTGCGCCACATCCAGTTTGAAGTTCGCGGGTAGGAGTTTTAACTGGTCGACTGCGCTCGGAAATCTCGACGGTGGGCTTGCGCGGGAGTGTCAGATTTTTCGTGTGCGAGTCCCCTACCCCCGCCACCAAGCAAGTCCTCACCCAACGGAAGCGCCCGCTGTTTCTGCAATCGCCGACGGCCTTGCCGATTGCCCATGCCCAGCCGTTTCAACGCAAGCGTGCAACCCGGCGCTTGCGTGCGGGTACTCATGAAGTACGGACAGCGATGTGAAAACGCTGCCGCGCTGCTGTCGCCTTTGCGTCGACGTGACCGCCGAATACCTACCAGCCTCAATGGAGGCCTCATGAATCTGCACTCGCTCAAACTCGTGCTGGCCGGACTGCTGCTGGCCGGATATTCGACCGCCTTCGCCGCGAATCACTCGGTCAGGGTCGGCGGCAACTCGACGTTCAATCCGGCCCTGATCACGATCCAGCGCGGGGACACGGTCACATTTACCAATATTGGCGGCACGCACAATGTGGTGGCAGACGATGGCTCGTTTCGCTGCGCCAACGGTTGCGATCCGATGGGCATGAGTGGCAGCCGCACCACCGCTGCGGGCACATCCCCGGTCGCGCTCCGCATGCTCGACACCGACGGCTATGGACCGCCCGGCGGTGGCACGAATGGCAATCCGAGCGGTACAGCGTGGAGCCGCACCATCACCTACAACACGCCGGGCGCTTTCGGATACCACTGCGAAGTGCATGGCGGTCCCGGCTATGGCATGAGCGGAAGCGTGATCGTCGCGGGATCGACGCCCGCCTTCACGATCCGCTCCGCCGTCAGCGGCAATTGGTACGACCCGGCACAGAATGGGCACGGCATCCAGTTCGAAGTGCTCAGTCCGACCTTGATGACCGCCTTCTGGTTCACGTTCGACAATGCCGGCAATCAGGTATGGATCGTTGGCGCGGGCACCATTGACGGCGACCATGTGGTGATGCAGGCAAACCGGTCGTCAGGTGGCCGTTTTCCGCCAAATTTCAATTCCGCTTCGATCGTCAACCTGCCCTGGGGAACGATGACATTTACCTTCAGCAGCTGCACCGCGGGTCGCCTGGACTGGACTTCCAGCGATCCGGCCTTCAGCGCCAATGGCACTATGCCGCTGACCCGGCTCACGCAAGTCATGGGCACCAGTTGCGAATAAAACTTTGTGGACTAGTTTGTAACGCCGCATCGCTCATGAGCCATCGCGTGCTGCGCCATCGCGAGGTGGCGCGTTGACGTTCGCTTGCCGCGCAAGGATGCGGCCACGGATTAGCGAGGCGCGGATGAAATGTCCGTTCGGGCCCATCCGCGTCGTTTCAACCGACAGATGAATCCGACAGCGCAATCCCAGTCTGTGGACCTTCACTACGATGAAGCATTGATGCGTCGCGTTGTGCGCGCGTACTGGCGGCGGATGGTCGGGCCATGGCTGCTGATGGCGATCGCGTTTCTCGGCGTGCCGTTCGGCATCGCGTGCCTTCGTGGCGATCGCTCCTGGCTGGTCGGCGCGTTCGGCACGGGACTGGCGGTGGTCGTGTTGTTGGCAGCGTCGATCTACCGCGCCCATCTGCGTCACGCAATGAACCGCGTCAAACGTCTGAATGGCGGCGCCGTCACGCTGCACATCAGCGACGACGGCGTGCGCTTCGTGTCTGCCACGTCACAGGCTCAGCTGGCGTGGCGCGAGATCGTGGAACTGTGGCAATACCGCGACTTCTGGGTATTGCTCGTCGACCGCAATCAGCCATTGACGCTGCCGCTGCGGAATCTCGACGAATGGGCACGCAGAGCGTTGGAAATGCATCTGCGTGCAGCTGGCGCGAGACTCCGCGACCGTCGCTGAGCGCGTGTTGTGTACATGTATCATTCGTTGACGGTCTGGCGGAGGCGCGCGGCGAACCCTGCCTAGGCAAAGGCGGAGGTAGCCGGCGCAGCGCCGATGAACGCCGGCAACCAGCGCTCGTTGGCTGCACCACCACTCCAGCCATCCCAGGCCGCCACCACGCTGTTGGGATTGTACGGGCCATTGCCCAGCACATTGAGATTGCGGTCGGTGTTGAACGAAGGGCGCATTGCATACCCGCCGACCAACAAGGTGACACCGTGACCGAACAATTCCATCGCGCCGTCCGAGAAGGCCTTCCAGAAATTGGTCGAATTCTGGATCCGTGCCACGCTCCAGATTTCGTCCGCGGCATACGACGTCGTGCTGTCAATATCGCCCGCTCGCAGGGACAGCGACCCATCCTGTTCGGATGCCACGAGTTTCGACTTCGTATCCGGGTGCCACAACGCAATGTTGTTATTGCCCAGATCGTCGACCAGCCATCGCAGCCAATTCAACTCGGCGACATAGTTGTCGACGATGATGGTTTTGGCGTCGTAGACATTCACCGCCAGACAGAGCGGCGTATCCGTGTTGCAGGTTGACACGAGGCAGATCTCATACCGATTGCTCACGAAAAAGTCCCCGAGATGAAAGAGCGGTAAAAACCACTTTCAGAGTCGGCGAATTGTCACGGGTGAGTCAAGCGATACCCGCTCTCGGGGTTGGCGGGCTTCGCGTAATTTGGCACATTTGTACAACGATCCGGTCTGAGCGGAATCGACCGTGGAAAGCCCAGCACCGACGCCGACTGCACTCATCCCGTTCAACTATCGCGACCGCTCGCGATTGCTACTCCTGGGGCTCCGTCGCCTTGTCGAGTTCCGCACAAACGGCCAGGTAGTCCTCCGCGGACAAGTGCTGGCTTGAGCGCAACTGGTTGGCACACTTGAAGACTTCATTCGCCACGCGATAGCGCGAGGCGCGGTCACGTGATCCCCCGAGGCGCTTGCGCAGCGATGCCAGGTTTTCCTGAATCTGACGGATGTCCAACGGCGTATTCATTACCAACCCTCCACTCTTGCCCAAGTGGAAGGCACATCGCGTGCCAACGCGCAGTTTCATGCCGGGCGCGCACGCCGTTGGCTCACAGAAGGCTCACCCACGCGTCGGAAAACCGGGCGGCCCTGGCGCATCTGGGCGACCCAATGCGCATTGACGACACATGCGTCACTCCGATCGGGCGGACTCGCGCATGATCCAGGCGGCGCCCCCGATCGACACGGCAATGCACAGCATTGTCCATTCCGCGTGATTTCCTGGATCCGCGAGCACGCGCGGGACATGCAGCAACAGCGCGAAACCGGCGCACATCGCCGCCATGGCGGTCGCCGCGACGCGAGCCAGAACGCCGCTGGCGATTGAAATGCCGGCCAGGCAATGCCCGCAGCCGGTCGCATAGGCCCAGAACAGCGGCGCCGAAATCCAGCCGGGAACCATCCCGGCGGTGAATTGCGCATAGACGAAATGGCTGAGCCCGAACACCAGGGCGCTTGCACCGAACAACACGGCGAGTGGACGACGTGCGACAACGGGCCCGCCACGCTCAACGAAGTAGAGCATCCCTCCGCCCGCCACCAACGCTGCGATCTCTGCCGCGCCGAGCCACGTCACCAGACTGTCCGGCGCGGCGACAATGCGCGGCAGGTGCAGGCCCACCACCCACAGCGCGTAGAAGCTGCCGAGGGCGAAGCTCGCAGGGGCCAGCGCGCGACGCACCAGAATCGCGCCGCCGAGGAACACCAGGACCAGACCGCTCACGATCGAGAGCAGGTCGCGCGCCGGCATACCCTTGGGGACCGGCTGCCATTGCAGGGCAAAATCGTGGAAACACAATCCGACCACCCCGAGCGCGATGGCGCCCAAGGCATAATAGATCGACAAATGACGCATCGTCAGACTCCCGCGACTGGCTTTCCCATCGAGTGTACGTCGCGCGATGACCGGGCAGTTTGCTATTTCCACCTTTTCGTTGCACAGTCACTGCGCAACGAAACCTGATGGCGCGGCGAGACCTTCGCGCCCAAGCCCACTCACGGCAGCAGCAAAGAAAAACAAAACGTTATTTACACAATGCTGCAGAATGGCGGACGATCGAGGGCAAGTTCGACGGCCGCGAGCTCGACCGATGGCTCTAGTCGAGAAATTCCTTGCGCAGATCCACGCTGCTGCGCTCGCCGAGATCCGCGTAGTGGGCGTTCAACCACGATTCCGCACACGCCCGGCCACGATCGCGCAGACCGCTCAGGAAACGCGCGTCAGTGCTGATCTTGGTGGCTGCGGAGAGCGTGCCCATCAAGGCGTCGGCACGAATCAGGTGCACCAGCACATGGCGCATGCGACTGGCGTATTCGGGTTTCAACCAACCTTCCGTGAGCTGGCGACTGACGAATTCCACGGCACGCATTTCGCGCATCAAGGACGAATTGAAACTGATTTCGCTGACTCGATCGGCGATCGCAGCCGGCGTCATCGGCACTTCGTCGCGGTGCATCTGGTTGACCATCACCACCACGACATCGCGCGTCTGCGTCTGGTAGAACAAGGGATACAACACGGGATTGCCCATGTAGCCGCCGTCCCAATAGTGCTCTCCATCGATCTCGACCGCGTGGAACAAATGCGGCAGGCACGCTGACGCCATCACCGCGTCGACCGACATGCTGGCATTGTCAAATATGCGGGCTTTTCCACTCCGCACATTGGTCGCGCAGAGAAACAGCTTCACCTCGGTGCATTGATGCAGGGCCTCGAAATCGACGCAGGCGGCGAGCAGGTCGCGCAAGGGATTGAGGTTGAACGGATTGAACTGGTATGGCGAATACGTACGGGTGAACGATTCCATCGCCCATTGCTGCACGGCGAGGACGGGATTGGAACCGGGGCTTCCGACCGGATCGCTGCCGGCGAGCAGAGCAGCGGGATTCAACATGGCGCCCATCTCGCCGACCCGTTCCCAGAAATCGGCAAGGCTTGCGCGCGCGCCGTCGCGTCCACCGTGCATGTACCCGTGCGCGAGCAACACCGCATTCATCGCGCCGGCGCTGGTACCGCAGATCCCGTCGAAGCCTACGCGACCGTCCTCCAGCAAGCGATCGAGTACGCCCCAGGTGAACGCACCGTGCGACCCGCCGCCCTGCAACGCGAGATTGATCGGCTTGCAGCGGGACTCATCGCTGACTTTTCGATCGGAACGGGTGGCGCGCGTGCGGGGTGCAGCCATGGTAGGTCCTGCCCGTTGTTTGCAGCGCGCGACGGATTTCGCGTGCGGTGTCCGAACGATACGGCAATGCGATGCGCGACGGCGAGCGATGTCGCGGAATCCGTGAAATTCTTCGCTGACGACCGGTTCACCTCGAGGGCGCCGGCTTCGCCCTCTTGATATCTGCCGCTCAACCCGGCTTCAGGCGCAGGGTCCGGCAGCGCTCGGTGAGCTCATCGACGAGCGCGCGACACAGGGGCGAGAGCTTGCGATCCGGGTATACGATGTTCATTTGGACTTTTTCACCAATCCAGTCGGGCAGCACACGCACGAGCCGGCCCGCGACGATGTCATCCACCACATCACACCATAACCGGTAGGCGATGCCGTCGCCGCGAATCGCCCAGCGGCGCACCATCTCGGCGTCATTGAAGGTCCAGCGCGGGGTGACATCGATCTCGCACTGCTCGTCTCCGCGCCGCAGCAACCAACGATCACCGGGACGCTGACGCACCGTGTAGCACAGCGTTTCATGTGCGGGAAGATCGCTCGGCTGCCGCGGCGTTCCGCAGCGGTCAAGGTAGGACGGGGCCGCGCACAGCACGCGTTCAAGCGTCGCCAACGGCATCGCCACCAGGCTCGAATCCTGCGGCCGTCCATAGCGCAGTGCGAGGTCGACGGGTGACGTGAAGAAATCCGATACGGCGTCGTCCAGCGTCAGTTGATAGCGGACTTTCGGATGCTGGCGTGCGAACGTCGCGAGCCAGGGTGCAAGTGTGTTGCGCCCGAAATCCGCCGGTGCGGTGATCCGGACAATCCCTTCCAGCTCGGTGTTCGTTGCGCTGAGCGCGAGGCGGCCATCGCGCAGGGCATCCAGAGCGACGCGCGCGCCTTCCAGATAGCGCTCGCCTTCCTGAGTGAGGCGCAGCGTACGTGTCGTGCGCAGGATCAGCCGCACGCCAAGCTGCGTCTCAAGACGTTTCAGCGCGGCGCTGGCAGCCGCCGGCGTAATGCCGAGCACGCGCGCCGCATGCGTCAGGCGGCCGCCGTCGACGCTGGCGACGAACACCGCGATGTCGGACAGGGATTCGGTCATTCTCAGCATTTGGTTGATTCTATATGCACCAGGCACGGGGTGGACCGCGGGCGCGGCAGCCGTATCCTGTCGGCTCACATTTTGCCGCGGCCCACGCATGAGCACTTTCGCAGACTCCCCTGGTGCAATGACCCGCACCGCTTGGCTGGCGATCGGCTGCGGTGCCCTGATCGTGACGATCAGCATGGGCCTGCGCCAGAGCTTCGGCCTCTTTCTGCAACCGGTCGGACACGAGTTCGCGGTCGGCCGGGAATTCTTCGGTTTCGCGATTGCCGTGCAGAATTTGCTTTTTGGATTGGTGCAACCGTTCGTGGGCGCTGCAGCGGATCGCTACGGCACGCGACGGGTAGTTCTGGTCGGCGCACTGGTGTACGCCGCCGGACTGGCGGCGACGGCGCTCGCAGCGGCGCCCCGTGACGTGATGGCGGCACTCGGGCTCGCGGTCGGACTCGGACTGAGTGGCACGACCTTTGTCGTGGTGCTCGGTGGTGTGGGACGTCTGGTCACGCCGCAGCAACGCAGTGTCGCGTTCGGCTTGGTGACGGCCGGCGGATCGTTTGGTCAGTTTGCGATCGTGCCGCTGGCTCAGGCGCTGATCGCCACGTTCGGATGGCGGGAGGCGATGTTCGCCATGGCCGGCGTGTCGCTGCTGCCCATCATCGCCGTGCTCGGAATCCGCAGCGCGCCCGCTGCGGAATCTGCCATGCCGGCGGAACGGTTCGGCGTGCTCGAAGCGCTGCGCCAGGCCTCGACGCACCGCTCGTACTGGTGGTTGAACCTCGGCTTCTTCGTGTGCGGGTTCCAGCTTGCGTTCATCGGCACGCATTTTCCTGCGTATCTGGTCGATCGTGGCATCGCGCCGGGGGTTGGCGCCGCAGCCCTTGCCCTGGTCGGCTTGTTCAACATTGCCGGATCGTACATTTTTGGCATCCTCGGCGGTCGACGCTCGGGCCCTCGCCTGCTCGCCGGCCTGTACCTCGCTCGCGCGGCAGTCATTTCGATTTTCCTGCTGACTCCGCTCAGCGCCACATCCGCACTCGTGTTCGCCGGCGTGCTCGGTTTTCTCTGGCTGGGAACGGTACCGCTGACCAGCGGCGCCGTCGCCAGCATGTTCGGCATACGCCACATGTCTACTTTGTACGGCATTGTCTTTCTCAGCCACCAGGTCGGCAGCTTCCTCGGAGCCTGGGCGGCAGGTCGGGTTTACGACGCGACCGGCAACTACAATGCGGTGTGGACCGCAAGTATTGTGCTCGGCTTGTTTGCCGGCGCGATCAGCTGGATCACCGACGATCGCGCCGCGGCCGTGCCGCGCCTGCGCGAGGCCGTCGCGTGAAAGCGCGCCGCGTTGCGCTGATGGTGGTAATGATCGCGCTCGCCTGGGTTGCTTATGCGTGGGTGCGTTGGGGCACGCAGGCATTCGTGAACGCGTTGAGCATGCTGTGTTGAGGCGATCTTGCAACGGCTGGATGCGCGCCGGTTTCGCTGCAGTCGGCGGCGGGATTGCAGCCAGGACACAGCAGGTGCTCCTCCCGCGCCCAATGCGCTGTTGAAACATTGTTTCTTTTTTTTTTTGGAGATCACAATGCACGAGACGGTAAATCCGAAGGCGATCGCCAGCGGTCTGGCGAATCTGTGGTCACCTCGCGTCGTCGGTGAAGTGGACGACTTCTACGTCAAGGTTGCCAAGGTCCAGGGCACGTTTGGCGAGCACGCGCACGCCGACGAAGACGAATTGTTCTTGGTGCTGCGGGGCACGCTGAACCTGCAGATCGATGGCAACGATGTGGTGCTCAACGAAGGCGACCTGCACGTCGTGCCCAAAGGCGTGCGCCACAACCCGACCGCCGCTTCGGAATGCCTGGTCCTGCTCGTGGAACGCAAGTCCACCCTGCACTCCGGCGATACACCCAATTCCCGCACGCGGAGCATCGAAGAGCAGCTCGGAATGCCTTGATTCGGTACGTTGAACAAGGCGTCTATGCGGTGGGCGGCCGCCTATGCAGCGGCCGGCCACGGATCCGCCCACGCGGGAATCTGCCTCAGCGCATCGAGCCAGCGCACGACGTTGGGGTATGCCTCGAGCGGCATCTCCGATTCGCGCCAGTAGTGCGCCATCGAGGCGAGTTGAAAGTCGGCGATGGTGAGGCGACCGCACGCGACATACTGGCGATCCTTGAGGTGTGCGTCGAGGATGCTCGCAAACTTGAGAACCAGGGAAACCTTCGAAGTCAGTTCGGCACGGTCTGGTGGCCCGAGACCAAACGTGGATTTGACCACATGCTCGAAATAGAACGGCGCCACGGCCGGTGCCCAATGGCCGTCGTTCCACGACAGCCATCGCAGCATTTCGACTTGTTCGGCGGGATTGTGCGCCGGCCACATGTCCGATCCGTGCTTGATGCACAAATACGCCATGATGGCCGACGACTCCCACAAGACCACATCGCCATCGACCAGCGTCGGCGCCTTCTTGTTCGGATTGAGCGCCGCATAGTCAGGTGCCTTGAGCGCACCGGCCATCAGATCCTTTTCGACGAACTCTGCCTCGATGCCGAGGTGTTTTACCAAGGCGAGCACGCGACGCGGTGCCTGCGCTTTGATCCAGTAGATTTTCATGCTCATCCTTTCGGCACTTCTCCGCCAACCGCAGCGACACGATCCGGTCCCGGCCAAACCGTGCAACACGGCGAATGCCGGAATGGAAAAGCTCAGGTCCTGGGCAAAGCTAATCCACAACGATCATACAAAGGGAACAAGTTCCTGCAACGGCGATTCGGTCTCGCTACCACCACTGCGCCGATAGCGGCACACGGTGTTCGAAGCCTGTCGCGTCACACCGGTGCTGGTGCTGGTGCTGGTGCTCGTGTCCAGACAGCTTAGATCGCGAGCGTGAGCGTAGGCCGTACACGCCGGAGTCACCAGAGCCCGTTCCGTCACCGCCGATAGCGCCAGCGCACACGCGACCGCGATTGCGCAGCACGCCACGGCATTGATCAGGCCGCGGCGGCCTTGCCAGAGTGTGAGGTGAGCAGGACTCTGCCGTGGCGTCCTATGCCTTGCTCTGAAGTACCGATCGCAACAAACGTTGCGCCGACGCTAAAGACCACGCACCCGACAGGCGATCAACAGCAAGCCGAAGCCGATGATCCACGACCAGACCGCGAGCGGTGCGGAGACCGCCACCACGCCAAAGTGCGCCGCCAGCGCGACGATATACAGCACCAGTGCGATGATCCAGACAACCAGGGTTGGGGCTTTACCGGAATTGCGCATGTCGATTCCTCAGGACGGTCGAAAGTAGCAAGGCGCAGCATAACCGTTGTTGGTCACCCAGTTTGGAAACGTGACGGAGAATCCTGATGCCGGTGTCGCCGCCAGCGCGGCGCTCAACCGGGAGATTCTGCTCCGCCTGCAGGCGGTTCACGGAACGGATACACGGTGACCCGTACCGACACGCCCAACGCGGCCATGCGCTGTAGGCGGACCGTATCGAGGGTGATCGAAATCGGTGGTTCTTCCAGCCCCCCATCGAATCCGTAGTCGAATGCACGATCGGTGCAGGACCACCACAAACGCTGCAGGTCTGGTGGAAGCTTTTCGAGCAGCGAGAGGAAGTGTTCGGCGCAGACGACGGAATTCGGGCTCAATGACGTGCCATCCATCGGCTCGGCACACAGATGATAGCCGCCCGCACGTTCTCCACAATGCAAAATAAAAACCTTGTCCCCGAAATAGTCGGCCAGCGGCTGCAACGAGGTTGGGCAAACCAGTTCCAGATCAAGATTCAGAAAGGTCGCGGGCGACGATGGACTTTTTTGGCATGGCGCAATTCGTCAATAATGGAGTTTTGGCGAGTTACGGTGGACTATGCCGCAAGAATGCTCCGTGACCTCCAGCTTCGCTGATCGGCACGTTGTGCGATAGGTGAGGATCATCCGGCGGTTGAAAAGACCCGCTGGGGAGCTGAAGTTGAGCGTGGACACACTAACAGTCAACGCAGCGCACCTCACCTTCGATCTTCCCCGTCAGGCAGACGGCACTTCCGCGCCGCACGACACACAGCGACGATGCCGTTCGCGCTTGATCCAGCGCGCGATCATCATTCCCGCTGGCAGGGAGATCGCGAGATAACCCGCGGCGAACGCCAGTGAACTGACGCTCAGCAGCGGCAACGCCAGCACAAATGCGGCAAATTCGACGACACCGGCGACTAGCTTGGCACCCTCCGGTTCGCTCAGGGCAGTCGCGCCACCGCAGGCAGCGCAAAGCGATTCAGGCGCTACGGGATTCATGGCGCACCGGGCAGCGTCGTTCATGAGCTCGAAGTGGAGGGCGTGCTGGAAAACTCAACCGGATCGACGCCTGTTGCGACGCCATGCGATTCGCACGCTTCGGTGCCGAATCGTGGGCACATCAATGACACGCCCGGCGTCGGAATCGAATCGGCAAGGAGTGATCTGCCGGCACGCCGCACCTGATTCGACGCTGCAATTGCGCCCGTCAGGCCACCGCGCGGGCACGGCCGGTGGCGCGGTACCGGTTGCTTTCTGCCAAACCGCCGGCATTTCATCCCTGCCCGGCGCGTCGGGACGCCAGCGGGCACAGATCCTGCACCGATCTGGCAGAATGTCGCCCCTTGCACCCTTGGTCGCCCTGCACCGATGGATCGTCTGACCGCTCGCCAGTTGTTCGATAGTCTGAGTGAACGCAT
This sequence comes from Tahibacter sp., assembly GCA_039934615.1. GTDB lineage: Bacteria > Pseudomonadota > Gammaproteobacteria > Xanthomonadales > Rhodanobacteraceae > Tahibacter. Next base: position 34,144 of record JBDTLV010000002.1, on the reverse strand, counting down.
GGCCATGCGCTGGGTCGCGGGTCAGCGCGGGGAGAATCGCGCGATCGAGATCGGCGACAACCATTCGCGCCGACCGTCGGTGGTGGGCTATCTGAACGTGATCTACCCGAACAAGGTGCAGATCATCGGCACCGAGGAACTCAACTACCTGGACGGGCTGGATTCGCGGCAGCGCTGGGAAACGGTGCAGAAGATCATCAACTATCGGCCGACTGCCCTGCTGGTGACCAAGGACCAGCCGATTCCGGCAGACCTGCGCGAAGCGGCCAATGAATCGGACTGTCCTTTGTGGATTAGTCCCAAACGCGGCCATGAAATCCTCACCTATCTGCAATATCACCTGGCACGCCTGCTGGCGCGCCGAGAGACGCTGCATGGCGTATTCATGGAGGTGTACTCGATCGGCGTGCTGATCACCGGCGAATCCGGCGCGGGCAAAAGCGAGCTGGCACTGGAACTGCTGACCCGCGGGCATCGCCTGGTCGCGGACGACGCACCGGAGTTCACCCAGATCGCGCCGGACGTCATCGATGGACACTGCCCGGAACTGCTGCAGGATCTGCTCGAAGTGCGCGGTCTCGGCATCCTCAATGTACGCGAGATGTTCGGCCATACCGCGGTGAAACCGTCCAAGTACCTGCGCCTGGTGGTGCATCTGCGGCCATTCCGCGAAGGGGAGGATGTGCAGGGCATGCAACGCTTCACCGGCGACGTGAGCTACCGCGAAATTCTTGACGTGCAGATTCCACAAATTGCAATCCCGGTCGCACCAGGGCGCAACCTCGCGGTGCTGGTGGAGGCCGCTGTGCGCAGCCATATGCTGAAAAGCAAGGGCATCGATCCCGCGCAGACCTTTATGGATCGCCAGGCGCACCAGATGCGCAGGCACGCGCCATGGTGAGCGAGGTAGGCAGCAACGTCACGCGCCTGGTCGTGCTGTCGGGATTGTCCGGCGCGGGCAAGACCATCGCGTTGCGCACATTGGAAGACTTTGACTATTACTGCGTGGACAACCTGCCGGCGGCCTTGATGCCGGCGCTGGTCAACGCGGTCAGCATCGGCGGACACCGACGCATCGCGGTCGGTGTCGACGTGCGCAATCGCGCCGAAGACCTCAACCTGCTGCCGGAAATCCTCGCCGAGCAGGCCCGTTCCGGCGTCGACTATCAACTGATCTTCCTCGACACGCGCGACGACGTGCTGGTCAAGCGCTTTTCCGATACGCGGCGACGCCATCCGCTGTCCGCGGAAGGCTTGCCGCTGCACGATGCGATCGCGCTGGAACGCAAGCTGCTGCGCCCGCTGTCGGCGATCGCGGACCGCGTGATCGATTCGTCCGAACTGAACGTGCACCAGTTGCGCCGCCTGATCGCGACCGAACTGGGCATGGCCGGCGGCGAGCTGTCGCTGCTGTTCGAATCCTTCGCCTACAAGCGCGGCCTGCCTATCGACGCCGACTTTGTCTTCGATGCGCGCTGTCTGCCGAATCCACATTGGGATACTCCGTTGCGTCCGCTGTCCGGCAAGGACCGCGCGGTACGCGAATGGCTGGAAACCAAGCCGGAAGTCGGCCGCTTCCTGGATCAGTTGCGCGGCTTTCTTGACGAATGGCTGCCACGCTTCGAGGCGGACAACCGTTCCTACGTCACCATTTGTGTTGGTTGTACGGGCGGTCGTCACCGTTCCGTTTATCTGGCCGAGCGCCTCGCGGAACACTTCCGCACGACGCGCGACCAGGTACTCACGTTTCACCGGGAGTTAGAGTAATGAGTGTGGGCGTTTTGCTGTTGACCCACGAAGCCATGGGCGATGCCTTGGTGGCCGCCGCACACCATGTGGTCGGGCGCTTTGTGCTGGACCTCAAGGTGCTCGAGGTACCTGCCAGCGCGGATCCGGATCATGCCCTCAAGGACGCCTCGGCACGCGCCCGCGAACTGGACCAGGGTGAAGGGGTACTGGTACTGTCGGATCTGTATGGCGCAACGCCGTGCAACATCGCGCAGCGCCTGTCCGGTCTTGGTTTTCGTACCCATTGTGTGAGCGGCCTCAACTTGCCGATGCTGCTGCGCGTGCTCAACTACCCGGAACAGGATCTGGACCAACTGGCGCAGACCGCGGCGAGCGGTGGGCGCGGAGGCATCTGCATCGACCATGCTTGAACGCGACGTCGTCATCTCCAACAAACTTGGCCTGCACGCGCGGGCTTCGGCAAAATTGGTACAGTTGCTACAAGGCTATAAGTCCACAGTGTGGTTGCGGTGCCGCGGTCGGGAAGTCAACGCCAAGAGCATCATGGGCGTGATGATGCTGGCTGCCGGACTCGGCACACCGCTGACGATCAAGGTCGAAGGCGCGGATGAAGTGGCGGCACTCGATGCCGTCGCCGATCTGTTCGCGCGCAAATTCGACGAGGGGCAATGACCGGCGTATTCGATGATCACATCCGGCCGCAGGTGAACCAGGGAGTCGACGTCCGTTGAGCATGCGCATCGTACTGACCGGCATCGGCGCCTCGCGCGGCATGGCGCTCGGACGTGCGCGTCTGGTCCAGCCCAGCCAGTTCATCATCGACGAAAGCCTGCTCGAACCGCATTTGATCGAGGCGGAAGCCACCCACCTGCAGGCCGCGCTGGATACCGCGCGTGCCGAGTTGCGCGTGATACGCGACAAGCTGCATGGCGCGCTCGCACGGGAAGTCGGCGAATTCATCGATGCGCACAGCATGTTGCTGGGCGATCCCGAACTCACCTCCGGGCTGTTCGATCTCGTCCGTCGCGGCCGCTACCGCGCCAGCGCAGCACTCAAGATGCAGCGCGATCGGCTCGCCGCGGTGTTCGAAGCAATGGACGACCCGTACCTGCGCAGCCGGCGCGAAGACATCGACCACGTCATCGGCCGCGTGCAATCAGCGCTCGCGCGGGAGACCAGCCCGGCCGAACGGCAGATCGCCGCGCGCGTCGGCACCATTCTGGTGAGCGACCAGATCGCGCCTGCGGAGATGACCCACCTTACCGAGCAAGGCGTGCTCGGCGCGGTCTGCACCGGATCCAGCCCGTTGTCGCACAGCGCCATCCTCGCGCGCAGCATGCGCATGCCGATGGTGGTCGGCGCGCACGACGCCCTGGCGTTGATTCGCGACGACGATCTGGTCCTGATCGATGGCGAGCACGGCGAAACCGTCGTGCATCCGACCGCGCAGGATCTTGCGCGATACCGCCAGCATCAGCGCGATGCGCAGCGCGAAGGGCAGCGCCTCGCGCAATTGATCCACGCCGAAACGCGCTGCAGCGATGGCGCCTCGATCCGCCTCTATGCGAATGCCGAATTGCCCGGCGAAGTGGCGCAGGCGCGTGCGCTCGGGGCCGCCGGCATCGGCCTGTACCGCACCGAGTTCCTCTTTTTACAACGCAACTATTTGCCCGACGAGGACGAACAGTTCGCGGCGTATCGGGATTTGGTGCTCGCCATGGGCGGCCTGCCGGTAACGATCCGCACGCTCGATCTTGGCGCGGACAAGGCAGACGCCAGTGGCCTGGCTCTGCGCAGCGAATCCAACCCGGCTCTCGGCGTGCGCGGCGTGCGCCTGTCCATGCATCGCCCGGCGCTGTTCGCAACCCAGATGCGCGCGATCCTGCGCGCCTCGGCGTACGGTCGCGTGCGCGTGCTGGTGCCGATGGTGACCACGTGCGATGAAATGCGCGCGGTGCGCACGCTGCTGAACCTGTGCGCTCGGGACTTGCGCAGCGAGGGGCACGAAATCGCCGATCAGTTCGAACTCGGTGCCATGATTGAAGTCCCCGCCGCCGCGATCGCGCTGCCGCGTCTGATCGGACTGATCGACTTCGCCGCGATCGGTACCAACGATCTGGTCCAGTACACGCTCGCTGCAGACCGCAACAACGATGCATTGTCGAGTCTCTACGACCCGCTGCATCCTGCTGTGCTGAAGCTGCTGTCGGACATCCTGCGCTGCGCCGAAAAGAACAACAAGCCGGTCAGCCTATGCGGTGAGATGGCATCCGATCCAACCCACACCCCGCTGTTGATCGCACTCGGCCTGTCCGATTTCAGCATGCACACCGGCGCCATTCTCGAGGTTCGCGATGCAGTCTCGCGCTGCGACCGCACTCGCTTGCGCAAGCTCGCGCCACGCCTGCTGCGGGCGGATTCGTCCGAGGCGATTGCGAAGATCTTGGCGACGGCGCGATAAAGTCAAAAAAGCGAAATCCGCTGCACCGTTCGTCGCAATCATCGGGAAGCGTGAGGAGCGGTGCGTCAGCACCGCCCGACAGCCGTCTTTTTTCCACGACGATCCGCCAGTGCCGCCAATCTCCAATGCCGCCTATGGCATGATTCGTACTGACCTTAGCAGTGTGACTGTCCGTCCATGCTCAATCCTGCCCTCAGCCAGAACGTCAGCGCGCTTGCCGCCCGCTTCGCGCGCCGCGAACCGTTTCGCCATGTGGTGATCGACGAATTCTTCAATGGCGATACGGCGGCAGCATTGCTCGGCCAGTTCCCGCCTTTCGGACGCGGCAATGCGCGCAATGAAGATGGTGAACTTGGCAACAAATCCACGGTGGAAAAAATCCGCGGCCTTGGCAGCAGCTATGCCGCACTGGACGACCTGATTCAGACACCGGAGTTCCTCGCCCTGATCGGTCGGATCACCGGCATTCCCGACCTGCGTTACGACCCGTGGTATTTCGGCGGCGGCACGCACGAGAATCGCAGCGGCCAGGATCTGGATGCGCACGTCGACTTCAACCGGCATCCGGTCGAACCCTGGCATCGACGTCTCAATCTGATCGTCTATCTCAATCCGGAATGGAACGCGGACTGGGGCGGTGTGCTTGAACTGCACAGCGATCCCCGATCGCCGGATGACCGCATCGAGCGCGTCATTCCAGGATACAACCGCGCGGTGATCTTCGAGACCACCGAGTTCAGCTGGCACAGCTTCACCGAAATCCACACGCCGGCGGAACGCCCGGGACTCTCACGCCGCTCGATCGCATTGTACTTCTACAGCACCGATCGGCCTGTCGAAGAGCTCGCAGCGACGCACTCGACGATCTATGTCGACCGCCCGCTACCACCGCGCTTCAAACCGGGTCATGTGCTCGACGCAAAGGATGTGCAGGAACTCGCGATCCTGCTCGCGCGTCGCGACCAGCACAATCAGCGATTGTATGGCGACATCAGCCGGCAGCAGGCGCAGATCGAATCCTTGCAAAACGTGGTCAACCGCGGCCTGGTCGGACGCCTGCGCTACTACATGCGACGCGTGCTCGGCGCGCGCAAATGAGCGTCGCGCAAGGTTTGTCCTCTTCGCATCGCTTTCCCATGCGCTCCTAGCCAGCGTGCGCGAACCCGGCGCTTCCGCGATCACCCCGGCCGAGCGCTGGCTGCTGCTGGTCTGCGTGTTGGGTTTTGGCCTGCTCGCGGTCGCTCTGGGACAAAGCAACAATTGGGATTTGCGCAACTATCACTGGTACAACGGCTGGGCGTGGCTGACAGGTCGGGAAAATCGCGACTTTGCTGCGGCTTACACGCAGACCTGGTTCAATCCCGTGCTGCCGGCGGCCCTGTACCTGCTGCTGAATTCCCTGCCGGCATGGCTGGGCACGTTCGCGCTCGGCTGTGCGCAGGGTCTCAATCTGATTCCGTTGCACACGATTGCGCGACGCCTGCTGCCGGCATCCTTGTGCGCGCATCGCTGGATTGTCGTCGTGGTCTGCGTGACCGGATTGCTCGGCGCGAACGGACGTGGCGAACTCGGCGCGACCTTCGGCGACACCTTGGTCAGCTTACCCGTGCTACTGGCGGTTGCGACCCTGATCGCGCGTGGTGGGCTGTCGAATCGCCGGCTGCTGGTTGCCGGCGCCCTGCTCGGTCTCGCGGTCGGGATCAAGCTGACCACCGCACCGTTGGTACTCGGCATCGCTCTCGCGCTGCCCGCGTTGGCCCGCTCGCCCCGTGATGCATTGCGCCTGATCGGCATCGGCGCGGCCGGCGCGGCGATGATGTTTGCAATCAGCGATGGCTGGTGGCTATGGCATTTGTGGCAACGCTACGGAAATCCACTCTTCCCGATGTTCGGCAGTGTATTCGGCGGCGACTACGTTCCTCCGTTTGACACCCGCGACGCACGCTACCTGCCGCGCAGTCTGGCCGAATGGCTGTTCTACCCACTGGTCTGGGCGAAACATCCACGTCTGGTCTCGGAATTGTGGTTCCTGGATCTGCGCATTCCGCTGCTGTTCCTTGGCATGCTCGGGCTGCCACTGTGGCGACGCCCTGCCCTCGCGCACGCCGCCCCGCGCGCGCTGCGTTTCGTGCTCACCGCGGTCGCGCTGGGCTACGTCGGCTGGCTCATCTTGTTCGGCTACTATCGCTACCTCGCCGTAATCGAGATGCTCGCGCCAGTCTTGCTGATTTGTGCACTGTGCGGCGTTTTCCAGCGCAGCGAAAAACGCCAGCAGTTTGCCGCCGTGGTTATCTGCACAATCCTGCTGCTCTTCACCCGACCGGCCAATTGGGGGCGCTTGCAGCACTACAGCGAAGGCTATGTGGAGGTCACGCTGCCCACACTGCCGGATCTCGCCACTGCGACGGTCCTGCTCGTCGACGATCAACCGCTCGCCTTTCTCGCGCCGGCATTTCCCGCCACGACCCGTTTTGTACGCATTGGCGGCGGCATGCTAGGACCGCCGATTCCCGAATGGCGGTTTGACGCGGATGCGGCAACGCACCTCGCGACGGCCGGGGAGCCACTGTATGTGCTGCTCGGCAAGCCGCAATCTGCGCTGGTGACTGCGAGTCTGGCGCGCCGGAATCTGCGCCTGGCATCGAGCGAGTGTGCCCGCGTCCAAGCCAACCTGCTGCCGCCGGCGATTCCTATTTATTTGTGTAATGCGCAACGAATCGCGTCACCCTAGCGTCACAGGTATCCGGCCGATGTCGCAATAGGCGACGTACAAACGCTACGGATTGCTGCGCGACACCGCGCAAGCCGATCCGCCAACCAAGGATGCCGCACCGGATGACGACGACCCTGTCCATCAATACGCTGCGCACCGCAGCGACCGCCTTTCGCGCCGAGCTCGCTACCTTGAAGGCCGCGAATCCGCCCGAGGGTTTTAGCTGGTACGGCTATGACATTCTTGGGAGCGTCGATCACCTCGCCGCCACGCTTACGGGCATGCATCGGGATATTTTCGAGGCAGTGCGCAGGGAACCGATCGCGGACATCGGCGCCGCCGACGGCGACCTTGCCTTCCTGCTGGAACGCTTTGGCTTCGAGGTGGACCTCATCGACTGGCCCGCGACCAACTGGAACAGTTTGCGCGGCGCTCCTCTGCTGCGCGAATTGCTCGGCGCGAAAAGCCAGATATGTCCCATGGATCTGGACAGTTATTTTGAACTGCCCCGCGAGCGCTATGGGCTGTCACTCTTCCTCGGCATTCTCTATCACCTGAAAAACCCGTACTACGTGATGGAAAAACTGGCCCTGCATACGCGTTATTGCATGATCAGCACCCGCATCGCGCGCTACACCACCGATGGCGCCACCGAACTGGCCAAGGCTCCGGTCGCGTACCTGCTCGGTCCTGACGAATGCAACAACGATGCGACCAACTTCTGGATCTTCTCGGTACCTGGCCTCAGGCGCCTGTTCGAACGCACCGGCTGGGAAATTCTCGACTTCAAGACCGTGGGTGACGTTCGGGCCTCCAATCCCTCGGCCAACGAGCATGACGAGCGCGCCTTCGCATTCCTGCGCAGCCGGCGTATCGGGTGATGCCACGGCTCCGAACCGCTCGTTGACGAGGGTGGTGACGCCCGGCCGCCACGACGACTTCGACTTCCATCACCAGAATGTACACGGACGCGAACGACGGACGCGGGTCCTGCTGCCGCAGATCGAACCGGCGCTGTATGCAGAGGAACCGTCGTTGGCAGTGTCATCGACCGGTGTGCCGAATATCGGACCCGCAGTGTCTCGCGCCGGCGATCCGGACGGCACCAAGCGTAACTAGCGATCCAGCGCCTCGCGGATTGACCTTCCGTCATCGATAGGCGACGAAGTGCAGCCTGTCAAACGTCGTACGTACCGAAGCTGAAGTGAGCCAGCATCGCCTTCCGCTTATCCAGCTGACACTGAACCGGCGATAAGCCTGCCGCGTCGTTTCGTTGAACATCGGTTCTGTCGCGCAACGGAAACGATATTCTGTACCGATCAACGCCTGCGGCGTGCCGTCTCGCTGTGAGCCAGATTGGAATGGGCGAATTGCCAATGGAACATGGACGATCTATGCCTCCGTCGCAGCATTTTCCAGATCCCGGGAAGACCCTCAGTAGCGCGAACCAGCCCCGCCGTCTGACGCAATACCTGTTGCTCGCGCTCGCCGTCGCGTTCTGCGCTGTCGTGATCTGGTGGTTGCTGATCCAGGGTCTCATTGCATGGGGGTTTTCCCAGCCGGCCGTCACACAAGGCGGACCCGAGGCTCTATTTCTGCTCCTTGCCCTGGCATGCCTGAGCCGGATCGACGATGTCCGTTGGCGCGTCGGGACATGTCTGCTTCTGGCCGCACTCTTCCTGCGTCGTCACGCGGTCGATCTGCCTCTGGCAATCGATCTTCTCTATCTCGAAGTCATCGTGGCGCTGGGCGCAGGACTCGCGCGTGTATTGGGTTCGAAGTCGCTGCCCGAGACAACGACCTATCTGCGCTGGTTCGTGCTCGGACTCGGTGCATGGAGCACCCTCGCATGGTCACTGTCGGCGTTGGGCTTTGGAACGCCACGCGATATGCGCTGGCTGACGCTGCTGTTGTGTGTGCCGCTGATCATCGGACGGGCGAGACCGCTCAGCATTCACGTTGTGAAGAAAATGAATGGCTGGTCGAAGTCCGAACGGATGCTGGGTGGCGCAATCGCGGGCTTGCTGCTCGTCCAGTTCGCGCGCACCAACGTGGTGTTCGGCTTCGACTCTCTGTGGTACGGACTGCGCAGCGAAATGGTGTTCGTCGGCGAAGGCTCCGCGTTCGCGACGCAGGCGCTCGTATCGCCGGTTCACTATTTTCCAAAAATGTACGAGATGCTGCTGTTGCCATTTTCCGGCTTGGGCGACAGCAGCGTCATAGTCGGCGTAACGATCATGGTGCTGGGATTGACTGCGCTCGCCATTTCCCAGTTATTGAAACTGCTGGGCGTTGCGGACCGGATGCTGCGCCTGTGCGGCGTCGCCGTGTGCATCACCTTGCCCGCCTTGTCGAATGCGGCGCTGGAGCCCAAACCCGACGTCATCGCGTGCTTCCTGATCTTGCTCACGTGGCTCTTTGCAGACTGTTGGCTGCGCGGCGAACGACTGGCACTGTTCTGGATGTTCGCTTGTGGAATTCTTGCGACACAGGCCAAACTCACGGCAATCCCGTTTCTCGGCATGCTCGGACTGGGCATCATCGCCTCGGCCATGATCGCGAAACGGTCAACTCCCATAGAAGCGGATCGCCACGGCGTTTCGGAAAGGCGCGTTGCTTTCGCCGCTCTGGTCCTGGCGATGGCCGTCGCCGTGTTTGTCAGCGCGCGCACTTTTATGCTGACCGGCATGCCGACGATCGGCCCGGATCCACTGTTCCACTTGTGGCAACGACTGGGCTTCGAGTTGGTTTCGCCAGCGGGAACCCTGACCTGGACCCACCCGCAGGACTGGACGGATGTCCCGTCGCTCGGGATTGACTGGTTGTTCCGACCCGACCATCTGGAACATGTCGCCATCTCCTGGACAGGCAATGTGTGGCTTTGGTTACCGATTGCCTCGCTGGCGCTGGCCTGGCGATCTCCTGCCCGCCCCGACGCGCGCCGCAGCGCTCCCATCCTGTGGACCGGCGTTTCCTTGGTTCTGTGTGGGGCAATTCTGGCGCTGGGCTGGAGTTACCACGTCCGCGGCAGTGATGGCAACTATTTTATTTCTGCAATAATCCCGGGAACACTGCTTGGCATTGGAGCACTGCATCGACGCCTCGGACAGGCCGTCGATTTCCGCCGCACCGCTATCGGCTGTTTGCTGTTATTCGCCATGTGCCAGGCCGCTATCGGCTTCATGACAGCGGCGTGGTCGCCGGGAACACTGGCTTTCGATGTCGACCTGACACGAAACGTCCGGGATACGCGACCTGCAAACCAGCTGCTGCTGAAAACTGCCGGATTAGCCAGCATCGCGAATTTTCTGCATGCGCAACCTGCAGTATCGAGAGTTATCGGTTGCGCGAAATTCGAAGACGGCGTGCGCATCCCTGCGCGATTTGAAGATCTGGCGACGATCTCCTATTCCCATCCCGAGTTCACGAAAGACGGTCTGTCCGTTGTCGCCTTCATGCGGCAGTTCCACATTCCTTATCTGCTCCTGCAGAAAACGACACCGGCCACCGATCCGCAGGCACGGGGGACGCCCAACGATTTGTGCACCCCGGGTCATTGGATACCACCCGGTGCGACCGTTGCGATGGATGACGAGAGCTATGTGCTCTATCGGATCGATCAGCGCTGATTCGGCCCGCGCGTCTTGCGTGGCTTGATACGGATGTTGGTGCGGTGGTCGCAATGGCGTCGGTCGAAAAGTCCGGCGCACTCCGTGCCGCGCATGTCGACGCAGAGCGGTCTGCGAAATCCGCGCTAGGTGTATTGCCGCGCGACCCGGATAATGCGCGCGCACGCAAGGAGCCACCGATGGCCGAAATCGCCCGCCTGGACAAGACCGCGAAGCAACTCAAGTTGCTCGAACAGGCGTTGGACAGCGGCCGGCTCGGCCCGGTCAAGCGCCTGGTCAACTCGCTGTCGCCGGCGGAGATCGGCAACCTGCTCGAATCGATGCCTTCGGCGAAGCGGCAGATCGTCTGGGGCTTGGTCGACGCCGAGGATGATGGCGAGGTGCTCGTACACGTCGGCGACGAAGTGCGCGAAGACCTGCTACGCGCGATGGACCCCGATGAAATGGTCGCCGCGGCCGAATCGCTGGACATTGACGATCTGGCGGACCTGCTCGAAGACTTGCCGGATACCGTCATCGAAGAAGTGCTCAAGTCGATGGACCGCGAAAACCGCGAGCGCCTCGAGCACATGCTCACCTACGCCGAGAACACCGCCGGACGCCTGATGAACCCGGACGTGGTCACGGTGCGCGCCGATGTGACCATCGACGTGGTGCTGCGTTACCTGCGTCTGCGCGGCGAATTGCCCGAAGCGACAGATTACCTTTATGTACTCAGCCGGCGTCGGCAATACCAGGGGCGCATTTCCCTGGCGCAATTGCTGACCGCGGATCCCGCGGTCGCGGTGAACCGCCTGATCGATTCGGACCAGCCCGCGATCGATGCCGACATGCCGGTGTCCGACGTTGCGCAGCGCTTCGCGAATTTCGACTGGGTCAGCGCGCCCGTCGTCGATGACAACAATGTGCTGCTCGGGCGCATCACCATCGACGACGTGGTCGACATCATCCGCTACCAAGCCGAGCATCAGGTCCTCGGCGCGGCCGGCCTTGATGAAGAAGAAGATCTTTTCGCCCCGGTGCCGCGCACCACGAAACGCCGAGCGGTGTGGCTGGGCATCAACCTTCTCACCGCGTTTTTGGCCTCCTGGGTGATCGGCAATTTCGAAGGCGTGCTCAAACAGGTCGTCGCCTGCGCGGTGCTGATGCCGATCGTTGCGAGCATGGGCGGTGTCGCCGGCACGCAGGTGCAGACTCTGATGATCCGCGCGATGGCGCTGGGTCAGGTCAGCTCAGCGAACGCGTGGCATCTATTGCGCAAGGAAGTGCTGGTTGCGCTCGCCAACGGCGTGCTGTGGGCGCTCACTGTCGGCGCAGTTGCGTGGGTGATTTACCGCGACATCTGGCTGGCCTTCGCGTTCGGCGCGGCGATGGTCGCGAACCTGCTCGCTGCCGCTCTGACTGGCGTCTTCCTGCCGCTGGCACTGCGCCGCGTCGGCATCGATCCCGCCCTGGCCGGCGGTGTGCTGCTCACCACGGTCACCGATTGCTGCGGCTTTGCTGCGTTCCTGGGCCTGGCAACGCTGCTATTGATGCACTGAGATGCGAGGGAAATAATCGCGGCCCGCATCACCTCGCGTAATCCGTTCACCCATGAATTCATTCACGGCTGGCGTTGCGTCTCTCCCGAGCCGCTGGCCAAGCGCGACCAGCGGCGATTACGCGACGCGAGGTCTGGCGGCATATAGTTGTATCCGCGTGAACAAAAGGGATTGCCGTCCATCCGCGCGAAGACGTGCGGTCGCTGCCCAGTGACCGTACGACAAGCGCGCAAGTCCCAGCGCCGTGATTGCTGCCGATCGCCACCAGGCACACGTTGCACTTTTGCGCATCTCGCGCGGCGTGTCGGCGCACGCCCTGCTCATTCAGCCCGGCCTCAGCGGAAATCTGCAAGATGTGCAAAGTGCCTCATCGGGTGAGTGTGCCCAGCCAAAGCGGCACCACGCCGTCAGCGAGTCTTGCGACAAGGAGATCACCATGCCGTTGCATCGCGGACGATTGATTGATCACGTGCATCTGCGCGTCGCCGATGTTGAGGCCAGCCAGCGCTTCTATCAGGCAGTATTCGCCGCCATCGGACTGCCCGACGCGATCCAGCAGGGCCTTGGCCACTTCTACGCCGACGAGCTGTTTGTGGACAAAGCCGACGGCCCCGTATCGCGCGTGCACCTTGCCTTTCAGGCCGCCGATCGTGACGTCGTCCACGCGTTCCACGCCGCTGCGCTCGCGGCGGGAGGGCGCGACAACGGCCCAGCGGGTGAACGCAAATACCATCCCGGCTACTTTGCTGCCTTTGTGCTCGACCCGGACGGCAACAACATCGAGGCTGTGTTTCACGGTCCTTCGACGCGCTCGGCGAGCTCGGTAGTCATCACGTCGAAAGCGTGAACCGTCCTATGCCCGACCGGCAACGGCGGCCTGTGCAGTGGGCTCGAACGGAGCATCCGCCGGCCGCTCGCGATCTATTTCGCCGGAGTTCGGGTACGCCATGGCCGGTGTCAGAGCGGCCGGACCGGCGCTCCTCGTGAACAATCGGGAATGCGCAAAGTCCCGACGCGATGCGTGAGCATCGCGTCGGGATCGCCCGTCATGCGGCGAGTGCGAGGCTGGCCGGTGTGGCGACGTCGCTGTCGAGCTCCGTTTCGTCGCCGTCGTTGGCGATCGCGTCGGGCGCGAATTTGCCTTGCTGCGCGAGTTCGGCGAACAGGCCGCCTTGCGCGACGAGTTCATCGTAGCGCCCGCGCTCGACGAGTCGACCCTGATCGAGTACGAATATTTGGTCGGCGTTGCGCACGGTCGAAAGCCGATGTGCAATCACGAAGGTCGTGCGCCCCTGCGTGAGCTTGGCGAAGACGCGCTGGATGCGCGCTTCGGTAGCATTGTCGAGTGCACTGGTGGCTTCGTCGAGAATCAGGATCGGCGCGTCTTTCAGCATGGCGCGCGCGATCGCAAGGCGTTGCCGTTCGCCGCCCGACAGCGAACGACCGCGTTCGGCGACCGACGTGTCATAGCCTTCGGGTTTGGCCGAAATGAATGCATGTGCCTGCGCATCGCGCGCGATCGCTTCCACCCGGCTCAGGTCCGCATCCGGATTGCCGATGCGCAGATTTTCCAGGATCGAGCGGTAGAGCAGACCGGGCTCCTGGAACACCACGCCAATGTTGCGGCGTAGTGAATCAATGGATAAATCCCGAATGTCGTGGCCGTCGATTCGGATCGTCCCGCGCTGTGGGTCGTGGGCACGGTACAGCAGCGACAACGCGGTGCTCTTGCCCGCACCGGTCGGACCGACGATGGCGATGGTGCTGCCGGCCTTGACGTGGAAGTTGAGGTCGGTGAGTGCGGCAACGTTGGCGTCGTAGCCGAAGTCGACGCCGGTGAACTCGACTTCGCCGCGCGCGCGGGGCAGATCAAGCGCGGCCTGCGCGTCGCGCACACCGGCCTGCTGATCGAGCACGTCGAAGAAGTTGCGCAACGAGTGGGTCTGGAAAAACAAGCCTGACACGAAACTTGCGAACTGCTCGAGACGGCCGATGAGCATCAGCGAAAAGCCGACGAAGCTGACGATATCGCCCACGCTGACTTCGCCCTTGCCGTGCAGGCCCGCGCCGAGTGCGAAGATCGCAACGATGGTAAGCGTGCTGGACGCTCGATTGATCACCGACAGGATCGCCCAGCCACGCAGCACGGGATATTGCGCCGTCAGGACGCGCGCCATCAGTTGCTTCAGCGACACGACCTCGGCGCCCACGCGGGTAAAACTTTGCACAACAGACACGTTGCCGAATACGTCACCGGCACGCGTCGAGATTTCATGGTGCAACTCTTCGACCTCGGCCTGCGCCTCGTGGGTACGGCGCACCGCGATGGTATTGAACACGGCGAAGCTGACCATCAGGGCGATCATCAGCACCGCCAGTTTCCAGTTCATCGCCAACGCGATCGGCACCATCACGAGGATGGACAGCAGCGTCGCAAGATGTTCGCGGAAGAAGCCCAGCCACAGGCCGAACAGGTTGCCCGAGCCGGCCTGCATGATGCGCGACAGGCGGCCGGTGTGATGCTCGCCATGGAACGACAAGGGCAGCGCAGCCGCATGCTCGAAGAAGCCCGCGATTGCCGCAAGCCGACGTCGATGCGCGAGACGATCAGCGTGCAGCGACACCCATACGCTGGCGAGCACGCCACCAAATCCGGCCAGCGCCCAGAGCGCGATCAGTCGCGTCGCGTGACCTTGCGGAGCCGCCAGTGCGTCGACGACCCGACCAAACAGCATCGGCTCCAGAAAGTACACGCCGGCCAGCGCGAGGTTGGCCAGCGCAAGGGTGATCGCCAGACGTCTTTCCGGACCCAGCAAACCGAGTACCCGCAGATACAGCCGCAGTGTCGACACGGAGGTCGTTTCCCAAGGTGCGCAGGAGCGCGCGGCGCGCATTTGCGCATTGCGCAGCTTTCTGGAGGCTGAACGAAATGGTGGCGCGCGCTACCGTAACGCTGGACCGCGACGGCGATTGAACCCAGCTGGCTCGCAGTCGCGAGCCTGAGTTTGCGCCGTCCCGCTTGGCGCGGTTGCAGCGCCTGCCAGCACATGTTATCCGTCCGACGCGGGCGGGGGCTTGCGCGTCGTGAAAGCGATCGGACTGGATCTCCATGAATTCAGATTTATCCCGTTTTGATTTTCTGCAAATTGATGTGTTCGCGGAACGGGCCGGCGGCGGCAATCCGCTCGGCGTCGTCGTCGATGGATCGGACTGGAGCGACGCCGCCATGCAGGCATTCGCACACTGGACCGGATTGGTCGAAACAACGTTTCTGCTCCCGCCCACGGCGCCGGATACAGCCAGCTACCGGCTGCGTATTTTTACCCCGACGCGGGAGATTGCGTTTGCCGGACATCCCAGCGTCGGCAGCGCGCATGCGGCATTGCAGGCCGGCGTTGCGCAGCTGCGCGATGGGACGCTGGTGCAGGAGTGCGCTGCGGGACTGCTCACCGTGCGCAGCGAAACCGAAAGCGGGATTCAACGATTGTTTGTCGAAGCGCCGCAGGCGCGGGTGCTGGATACCCCGGGCGGCCTGGCGTTGGACGCGATCCTCGGCGCCAGTGCGCGGGGGCGTCTTGCCCCCGTACTCGTCGAAGGCGGTCGGCGCTGGTGGATCGCGGAATTCGCCGATGAAACCGGCGTGCGCACCTACAATGCCGACTACGCGGCGATCCGGAAACTCGCACTGGACAGCGACAGCCTGGGTTTATGCATTTTTGCACGTTGCAACAATGCGGACTACGATCTCGTGGTGCGCGCATTCCCGGCGGGAGTCGGCATCGTCGAAGACCCGGCCTCCGGCGCGGCGAACGGCTTGATCGCTGCATGGCTGCACGCGAGTGAACCGCAAGGGCCACTGGCGCGCGGCTATCGGGTCAGCCAGGGGCGAGAGATCGGGCATGACGCGCATATCGTGACGCGCATCGACGCGAATGCCACCGTGTGGGTTGGCGGACGCAGCCACACCGTCGTCAACGGCAGCGCCCACTGGGCGAAACACGGATGACCCTCAGAAGTGGCTCTGCAGGCGCCGATAGGAATCGCTGACCACGATGCGATGGGGTTTGCGTGGCGTATGCACCAGGCTCTGAACGGCGATCTGGCGACGCACCGGCAACGGTGCCGGCCTGCGCGATCCGAGGTCGACCAAGATCGAACGGGCAGCAAGGGCCGGCGTTTCCCGGCTCAGTCGCCCACGCCGCGCGCCGCGCATAGCATCGGCGGCAGCGCGCAATCCGAGCGCATCGAACAACCAGAACCACGGCGAGTTTCGCGTCACGATACGTCTCCCTGTTGAGTGGATTTGTGCTTGATTACAAGTCCTGTGCCACGCGCTGATGCGGGAAAAATGGCGTCGGCGCTGCGCTATGGCGTCGCTGCAGGTCGCCTGGCACCCGCGATTTGCACGACAGCCGACTTCGCCTCCTTGCAATCCGCAAACCGGACTGCGACGCGGAGGCGCGGCTGACGTACGCGATGGGACATCGAAACCGCTCGCGCCAGGTTGCTTTGAGGATCGCCGATTCGGCGATGGCCAGCCGAGCGACGCCGCGCGCCTGCCCCCCGCGCACCGATTGATCCCTTGGGCTTTCAGTGCCCCGCGATTCCGCTCGACACGCAACCGCCGCGTGCCGGAGCCGCACTCACGTATCGTTCCCGCTGCGTGACGCAGTGCACCGAGCGCTTCCGCGCGCATCATTTGCGGCGTGCAAGACAGGCGCCGTCAATTCAGCAATCGGTGGACAATGATCATTCTTGTCATTGCAACACGGTGCAGAGCATGACGCTGATCGGCGGACGCTGGAGCCGGTTGGCAATCGCCTGCGCGGCCATCTTCTCCGCCGGCGTGCCGTCGGCGCAGGCCACGCAGTTCACGGTCGACAGCGTCAACGACACGATCGACAGCGCACCGGGTAACGGGGTTTGTGCCGATTCCCTCGGCGCGTGCACTCTGCGCGCAGCCGTACAGGAAGCGAATGCACTGCCTGGCAATGACGCGATCACCCTGCCTGTCGGAACCGTGACCTTGAGTCTCGCCGGCAGTGGAGACGACCTCGGCAGCAGTGGCGACCTGGACATTCACTCCGTGGTCGACATCACCGGCGCGGGAATGTTCGCGACACGGATTGACGCTGCGGCGCTCGATCGCGTTTTCGACGTGCACGCGGATGGCAGTTTGCATCTGACCGACTTGACCCTGAACAACGGGCTGGCGAATACCATCACTGCCGGCAGCGAGGATCGATCCGGGGGTGGCCTGCTGGTGCGTGCCGGCGCGACGGCAGTGCTGCAGCAGGTGGCCGTGCGCGGCAATCAGGCGCTGCGCACGGGCGCCGGGATTGGGCTGTTTGGCAGCTTGCAAGGCACACAGCTGAAACTGGAACAGAACCACGCGGAAGGCTCTTCCGAAGGCGGCGCTCTGTACATTGGTGCGACTGCCACCACGCTGCAGCTGGAGGAATGCACACTAGTGGACAATTCAGCGCGTGCCGGTGGCGCGGTCTATTCTGACGGCAGCACGACGATCATCGGCTTCGAGCGCTGTCTGATCGCCCGCAACGAAGCATTCGTCGGCGCCGGCATCGTTGCCAATCTCGGCGCATCACACTGGCTGCTGCGCAATAGCACACTCAGCGGCAATCATGCGATCGGCGACGGCGGTGCGATCTTCGCCGACGGCCAGAATCAGTTGCGCCTGGAAAACAGCACCATCACCGACAATCGCGCGGATGGATCGAACGGTGGCAGCGCGATCTTCGATGTACGCGGCAGTTCATCGGCAAATTTCACTGCAATCCGCCTGACCAATACGATCGTCGCCGGCAACACGCTTGCGAATGGGCGCGAATGCAATACTGTATTCCCCGATGTGATCGTGTCCGGCGGCGCCACGCTGCATGGCACGGGCATCGCTTGCCGGATGACCGCCGGCGTGGGCGATATCGGCGTCGCCAATGCGCGGCTGCTGCCGTTGGCGGACAACGGCGGCGCCACGCCGACGCATGCATCGCGCTTTGACAGCGCAGCGATCGATGCCGGCCTGGACGCATCCTGCACCGACAGGGATCAGCGCGGCCATCTCCGTCCTCTCGACGGCGATGGCGACGGTCAGGCGCGCTGTGACATCGGCGCTTTCGAATTTTCCGATGCCATTTTTGCGACGGGGTTCGAGTAGCCCTCCCCGCAGCCAGACTGCGTGATTGCGGCAGATTGGCGCACGACAGTCGCTTGCACGCGCGGATGATCCGGCCACGCTCGTCGCCAATTCGCGACCACTGCTCCAGTCTGCGGCCGCCGTCACGTGCGCCCGCCTGCATCTCATCTACGATCGCGATGCCAGCTCATCCCCGGGGGATTCAGATGATTCGCAAACTTCCTGCGCTAGCGCTCGGGTGCCTATTGCTTGTCGGCATCAGCGCGAAGCACGACAGCCAAGCCGCCGGTGGCGATCTGCAAGCGATCGCCAGCTTCGACGACTGGGCCGCGCACTACATCGCGGCCGACGCGAGTACACGTCAGACGATGGGCGATCAAGGCCTCGAACTCGCGATGCAACGTCGGGGCAGCCTGCACTGGCTGATCACCAGCGATCCCGCGGCCGCGTTGCTGCGCGCTGTGCCGGCGCCAATACGCGAGCAACTGCCCGCGCGTATCCAGGCACAATTGGAAACACGCGTCGATGGCTCGGGTCTGCTGACCCAGCGTATCGAGATGTACCACGATCATCCTGCCGGCCACGGTCCCGAGGATCAATTCCATCGTTCCGTGCGCACGCCGGTGGTGGCGATCGGCGAGGCGCGCTATCTCAATTTCAGCTATGGACGTCGCCTCGGCGTCTTGAGCCTGCGCGCGCTGCCGCTGCACGGTATCGTCATCGACGACGACATGGCGCTGTCGGAACTGCCGTATCGCGTGCTCGCAGCGAATGAAGAGGTGCCGGGTACGATATCCGTGCAGCGTCCGGCTTGCGCGACCGACGCCGACCTGGCCGACGGCCAGCGTCGCATCGTCACGGGTACCGAAATTCGAACGTTGTGCACACGTGCAGAACGCGAACAACTGGAACAGGAGTGGGGCATTCTGGAGAGGAGCGGCACGCTGGGCAGCGCGGTGCAGCCGGACAGCGAGTTTCCCAGCGCATGGACCAACGGGGTCAAGACCTTCCTGTATATCCGCGCCCGATTCAGCGATCAGCTCGAGAGTGCACTCCCGACCGACACCGCGGCGGCGACAACGATGGTCAGCCTGCGCGACCATATCCGCGGCTACAGCTACAACGCCTTGAGTGACATCGTCGCAACGAACACACCGGTCGTGGTGTTGCCGCACGATCTTGCGTACTACAACACGAACGGCGATATCGGCATTCTGAGCGACGCACGCGCAGCCGCGACCGCCGCCGGCTTCAATTACCAGAATTACAGTTTTTACGCCGTGCGCTTCGTCGGCGGCCCGGGTGGTTATGCCGGTCAGGCCTACGTCGGAGCAACCGGGATGTGGCTGAAGTCCGATGACGGCGGTGTTGCCGCACACGAGTTGGGCCACAACCTCGGCCTGTGGCACGCGAACAGTTGGGCAGCCAACAGCAACGATCCCGCCGGCCCCGGCGCGAACTCCGAATACGGCAACGACTTCGACCGGATGGGCAGCGGCGGAGGCACGCGTGCGCACTACACGGTCAGTGCGAAAGACAAATTGACCTGGTTGTTCGATCGCCAATATGCGCGGATGTGGGGCTCGGGCGACTATCGCATCGCGTCGCAGGATGTGACGGTGCCATCGACGGCAGCCTCCGTCGCCGCGATCTTTCCGCGCGAGCGATTCTGGGTTGGCGACGCCGCCGCAAGCACGGCCAATCGCGGCTTTTACTGGTTCGAGCACCGCAATCAGTACACCGAATTCGATCGTGCCGTGATGGTCAATCTGGACGGCACGGCGAACTGGCTGGTCGATACGACACCGGGCAGCCTGAATGCGGACAAGGATGCCGGTCTGCTGATCGGTCGCACCTATTCCGATCCAATGCTGGGCATGCACGTCACGCCGATCGCGAAGCAGGCAGGCTCCCCGCCGATCATCACGGTGACCCTGAATTCCGGGCCCTTCACGGGCAACCACGCGCCGAGCGTGACGCTCGTCGCGAGTCCGACCAGTGTCGCGGTGAACACAGCAGCAACGCTCACCGCCAACGCGACCGACAGCGACGGCGACGCGCTCGCCTACAGCTGGGACTGGGGCGACGGCAGCTTCGGCAACAACAATGCGCCGAGCGCGAGCAAGTCGTGGGCGAGTGCTGGCTACTACCGCGTGCGGGTGATCGCGAGTGACATGAAAGGCGGTGTTTCCAGCGCCAGCATACTGGTCACGGTCGGAACACCCGCAGCGACTGCGCTGCGCATCAGCGGTCGTGTCACCGACGGCGCGAACGGCGTTGAAGGTGTGCACGTGTGGAACAATACCGCCGGCACGGGCTATCGCGGCGCCTATACCGACAGCACGGGCAACTATACAGTGACGGCTCTGGCCGCCGGCACGATCACGATGCGCGCGAGCAAAGCCGGCTATGAACATACCGCGACGTTCACCAACCCGGTCGCGCTCAGCGCCGATGTGGCCAATGCGAATTTCAGCGCCGTCGCGCAGGCTCTGGTGACGATCAGCACCATCAACGCGAGCGCCGCACCGAACGGCACGGCGGCGTTGATCTTCCGTCTGACGCGCAGCGGCGCGACCACCAATCCGCTCAAAGTATACTTCGAGCGCAGCGGCACCGCGTATTCCAGCGGCAATTCCGCAAGCACGACCGACGACTACAAGATCTCGACCAACACCGATCACTTCATCCTCATGCCGGCGGGCGCTGCCAGCGTCGACATCACCGCAATCGCCAATCTCGATACGACGCCGGATGAAGCGGATGAAACCGTGGTCATCGATGTTGCGGACGGAATCGACTACCAGGTCGCTTATCCCGGCCGTGCGTTGGGCCGCATCACCGGGGTGGCCGGTCCGCCCAATGATGCCTTCGTCAACCGGATTGCATTGAGCGGCACCGACGTGACCACGACCGGCAGCAGCAAATGGGCAACCCTGGAATTCCTTGAACCGCCGCACCATGCACGCATGACCGGTACCGGTTCCGTGTGGTGGAAGTGGACGGCTCCGCAGGCAGGACTCGCCCGCGTGGATCTGGCCGGCACCAACTACGCAACGCTGGTCGCCATTTATACCGGCACTGACCTGACCCAGTTGATTCCGGTCGCATCCAACAACGATGCGAGCGTCGGCGTGACGACGTCGCGCGTGGATTTTCCCGCCGTACCGGGCGTGACTTACGTCATTGCCGTGGTCGATCAGGCCGGCACGGGCGGCAATGTGGCGCTGCACCTGACCTTGAACCCGAATGGCCTGGACACGATATTCGCGAACGGATTCCAGCCCTAGCCGCACGCTCAACCCTGACGCTGCGGTCGATCCGTTCGCGCGGATCGACCGCCATCCGGCAAGGATCTGCCGCGAACTGCCCAATGTAACTATTGGAGGAACGCAGCACGCAGCGCGGCGAGCAAGGGATCACGCTGACCGACCGGCGGCGCGGTCAGATGCCCCTGGCTGATCGTCCAGATGATGATGCCGCCCAGATTGTTCGCGCGCGTGAAGGCGCCTTTCGCCGCGATCGATTCGGCGTCGTCATAAGACACGAAGTTGCACGCCTGAGCGCCCATCGGCGCTGCAGAACTCAAATAGGGTACTTTTGCAATCGTATCCCACTGCCGGTTCGCCGCGCTGTAGTAGCTGGTCATGATGTTCTTGTAGCTCATCGCGCCATCGCTGGCCTGCAACGTGCCGCCGGTCTGGTGCGGCTGGGTCACGTTGCGCCAGCAATTGCCGTAGAAGCCCGCGCCTATCCCGAGCTTGGCCGCCGGCACACCGGCGCGACGGTAGTAGTCGATGCTCGTCGCTATCGAACTCGGCGTATTGCCAGTTTCGCCCGCCAGCGCGGATGCGTGCCAGCTCTGCCAGCCGGGATAGTCCCCAGCCATGTCATAGGTCATCACGTTGATCTGATCGAACACGCTGGAGATCGTGCCGTAGAACGGATCGGCCGTAGCACTGAAGTTGCTGTTGATCCAGCCGACCGGCACGGTCAGGATCATGTTCGGGCGCGCGCTGCGCAGCGCCTGCGCGAGGGCCAGGAAATTCGGGTAGTCGCCGGTTTCCAGCGGCTCCCAGTCCAGGTCCAGGCCATCGAAATGCAGCGTGTCCATCGTGCTGAGCAGATTGCTCACGAAGGTTGCGCGGTTGGCCGGCGTCGCCGCGCCACGCCATCCATTGATCTCGCCGGCACCACCGACCATCAGCACCGCCTTCGCCCCGGCGGCATGCGCGGCGTCGCTGGACTGGGTCGCGAAGATCGGACCGTTGGTATTGTCGATGTCAAAATTCGTGGTCACCCCACCGCTCGCGGTCGGTGTGACGCGACCCACCATCAGATGGGTGACGGCAGAAAAGTCCACTTCGGAAATCGGATACAAATTCCGTTCGTAGCCGACGTAGTATCCATTGACGCGCAGGCGTTGCTGAAATCCGCTGGAATAGAGGAAGTCGCCAGCACAGGCGTCGTAGCCCAAAAACGCGGCCAGAAACGGTACAAAATGACGCAGGCTCATGAAAAGGTTCTCCGGTGTCGACGGCGCGACGTGCTGCGCGCGATATCGCAGGACAGTCGCCATGGGGGTCGATTTTGTGCCGAAGCGCCCGCAAAATCCGCGTGGCACTTGGCGAAATAACCCCAATTCCTTACGAATCGCCGACCTGGGCGGCTACAATCGTGGACATGCCTTCTTCCGATGACCGCGGCGCCGTGAGCGCCGCGCCGCTCGACGCCAGCGACTTGCAACGCTACCGCCGCGGCCTGCTGATCGCGTCCACCGCTGCGATCCTGTTTTCCGCCAAGGCGATCGTCGCCAAGCTGATGTACCGCTACCCGATCGACGCCGTGACGGTGCTGTCGCTGCGCATGCTGATGGCCGCTCCGTGCTTCGGCGCAATTGCCTTGTGGCATCTGTTCCGCTCGCCGGGGTTGCGCTGGAGCGACCGCATCAGCGTGGTATTGCTCGGCCTGCTCGGATACTACTTGTCCAGTTTTCTGGATTTTCTCGGTTTGCAATATGTGTCTGCGGGGCTGGAACGGCTGATTCTTTTCCTGACCCCTTCGTTCGTGCTGCTGCTCAGTGTGATCGTACTGAAGCGGCGCATCAGTCGCCGCCAGTGGCTGGCCCTGGCAATCGCGTACGCGGGGATCGTGCTGGTTTTCGCGCACGACTTGCAGTTGGGCGGCGAGCGCGTGTGGTTCGGTGCGGCGTTGATTTTCGGCGCGGCGGTCTCCTACGCAACCTACCTCACCGGCACCGGCGAGCTCGTGCAGCGCGTCGGCGCCGTGCGTCTGGTGGCCTACGCGATGTGCGTATCGACGGTCGCATGCGTTTTGCAATTTGCGCTATTGCGGCCCTGGTCGCTGCTGATCCAACCGGAGCCGGTGCTCTGGCTGTCGCTGATCAATGCGCTCTTCTGCACCGTGGCGCCGGTGCTGCTGACCATGCTCGCAGTGGCGCGCATCGGTGCACCGAGCGTATCGCAGGCCGGCATGCTGGGCCCCGTATCCACGTTGTTTCTGGGTCTGTGGCTACTCGGCGAACCGATCACCGCTTGGCAATTGGGCGGATGCAGTCTGGTGCTGATCGGCATGGCAGTGCTGTCGCGCTCCGCCGGAAAAACTGCGAGTCCTGCGCGCGAAGCATCGACCGAGACTGACAACTCCCGCAACCTCGCCGCGGCCGATCGCGCCTAAAGTTGGCGCCATTGTGCATACCTGTCCAGGATCGCCGCGATGACGAGTTTCTCTGTATCCGCCGTTCAAACGGCGTCCCGACTGCCGGTCCGCAACTGGCTGCGCAGTGCGGTCTGGGCCGGCTTGCTGTCGGGCAGCCTGGACCTGATCTACAACTTCGTGTTCTGGGGTCTCAGTGCTGGCGTCGTACCCACGCGCATCCTGCAGGCGATCGGCACAGGACTGTTCGGACGCGAGTCCTACGCGCTCGGCGGCACCAGCGCTCTCGCCGGCGGGCTGGCACATTACTTCATCCTGACCGTTGCATCCTTTCTGTACATTGCCGCATCCGCGCGTTCGGAGCGGCTCGCGCGTCACTGGATCGCCGGCGGCATGCTGTTCGGCGTCGCGATCTTCTTCAGCATGAAATACGTGATCGTGCCGCTATCCGCGGCAACGCCGTTCCAGCCGATGTCGACCGTGATGCTGTTCGTGAATATCACCGTGCATCTGCTGCTGGTTGGCCTGCCGATCGCGTGGGTCACGCACTACCGCGCATCCAGGCAAACCTGAGCGGCAAGGTGGTACGCAGCGCACGTTTGCGCTGCGTAACGCTGGAGTCAGCGCGAATAATTCCACGACAGCATTTTTCCATTTTGGTACGGCATCACGCCATGGAACGGCGCCGGATCGTCGTCGAACACGAGCGGCAGGAAATGCCGATCGCCTTCCCATAGCGGCAAGTCCGACAGCTTGTCGCGCTCGACCCACTCGAGTTCGCCCTCGGGATTGCTCTGCAACGGCGTGCCGTGCCACGCGTCGATGCGGAACAGAAAGCCCAGCCAGTCCTCGCCGTCGCGGCCGAAGCCAGGCCAGTTGATCGTTCCGCGCAGCACCAGACGTGTGCATTCGATCCCGGCCTCCTCACGGATCTCGCGGCACATGCCGGCACGGACGTCTTCATCGCGTTCCAGCTTGCCGCCGAGGCCATTGTATTTGCCGAGCTGGTGATCATCCGGTCGCGCATTGCGGTGGACCATCAGGACACGCCGGGCATCGGGCGAGATCACATAGCCAAGCGTGGCAACGATCGGGCAATAGGGCACGGCAGCGGTTTCGGCGCGGGGGAACCCGCATTTTGCCACACGCGGCCTGCACGTCGCTGGATCATGGCGGTGGAACCGGGAGCCCATCCCCTGAGCAGTGCAACGACACGGGCTGAACCGGCAACCACGCCTCGCGCGGCTAGACGCGCATCCCGATCAACTGCGCGAGCTTGACCAGTACGTAAGCCAGCGTGGCGGCAATCGGCAGGGTCAGGATCCACGCCCACACCATGCGTTCGACGATGGTCCAGCGAATCGCGTTAAGACGCTTCGCGGCGCCGACGCCCATGATGGCCGCGGAAATATTGTGCGTTGTGGAAACCGGGATACCCATCGACGACGCGGTCAGGATGATCGTGGCCGACGCCGTTTCCGCAGCGAACCCATGAATCGGATGCAGCTTGACCATCTTGTGTCCGAGGGTCTTGATGATGCGCCAGCCGCCTGCCGCCGTACCCGCGGCCATGACCACGGCGCAGGCCAGCTTGATCCAGGTCGCGATCTCGAACTGCTTGCCGGCGTCTTCCTGGATACGCAGGAACGTCAGCCAGTCCGGCAGGTGATCCAGCGTGCCCGCGGCAGTGGCGGAGGCCAACGCGAGCGCGATGATGCCCATGGTCTTCTGCGCGTCGTTGGAGCCGTGCGCCCAGCCCATCGCGCTAGCCGAGACGATCTGCGCCTTGCCGAAAAACGCATTGACGAAGCGTGGACGGCCGAGCTTCTGCACACGCCCCGTGCGATTCGAAAGAAACTCGAACAGGGCGAACAGCAGCCCCATGATCGCGATGCCGAGGATGAACCCGGCGACCGGCGAGGTCAGCATCGGCAGGATGACCTTGGGCAGAATGCCCTTGCCCTGCCACCAATGCTCGCCGCCGGGCACGTTCCAGAGTATTGATTTCCAATTGTCACCGGATGCGGCAAATGCCGCACCGCACAGGCCGCCGACCAGTGCATGCGAGGACGACGATGGCAAACCCCACCACCAGGTGATCAGGTTCCAGATGACGCCGCCCAGCAGCGCGCAGATCAGCACCATCGATGTGACATTCACCACACCGGTATCAATCAGACCCGAAGCGATCGTTTTCGCGACCGCGGTGCCCCACAGTGCACCGATCAGATTCATGCCCGCCGCCAGCAATACCGCCTGACCGGGGCTCAATACCTTGGTCGCGACCACGGTGGCGATCGAATTCGCCGTGTCGTGAAAGCCATTGATGTATTCGAAAGCCAGGGCGACCAGCACCACGGCGAAAACCAGGGTCAGATCCACGGCGCCGGCCTCAGGAGTTCTTCAGCACGATCGAGTACACGACGTTGCCTGCGTCGCGACAGCGATCGATCGCTTTCTCCAGGATTTCGAACATGTCCTTGCGCAGCAGGAAACGCACCGGATCGGTTTCGTTGCGATACAGCTCGCGGTACAGCTCCAGGATCAGCCGATCCGCTTCGCTCTCGATCAGCTGCAGGCGATCGTTGAGATTTTTCATCTGCTCGATCTTCATCGCGCGCAGCTGGCCGACCATCTGCTCGACCACCTCGCAGGATTTCTCCAGCATTGCGGCGCGCGACACGAAATCGACGTCGCCAAGGCGATCCCCGATCAGCAGGTAGCGCTCGGCGAACTTCTCGATCACTTTGGGAATCTTGTACAAGGCGCTGGCGAGGGCTTCGATATCTTCTCGCTCAAGGGCCGTGACAAAGGTGTTGACCAGGGCCTGGCTGATACGCGCCGAAGCCTCTTTCTCGCGCTGGCGGGCGTGGCGGAATTCTTCCAGCGAATTGCCGGCGATCGACTTCTGGGCGAGCAGATCGCGCAAGGCGATCGCACTCTGACGCGCCGCGGCGGCGCTGGCCTCGAGCAAGCCGTAAAACATGTCGCCTTTGCCGAAGATGGTCTGCAGGGAAAACATGGCGCTAATCCTTGTGGTGGCTGGCCTGCGTTGGAAATCGAGGCGCACGCGAACGGCGCCGGCCGCGCTCCCCGCGCGACTTATTACCGGTATGTTACCGCAGACGCCGGATGAAACTCCGCGCAGCCCCGGGATGCGGGCCGGACTAGCACACGGCGCGGCGGCGACTGCTAGACTGTGGCGCATGGATTCCACCGCCTCCCCGCGACGATGCTGATCGAAGCCATCGCCGTTGTCCTGCTCGCCATGCTCAACGGCTTCTTCGCGCTCAGCGAAATGGCGCTGATGACCTCGCGACCCAGCCGCCTGAAGGCCCTCGCGCAGACCAGCCGACGTGCCCGCACCGCGCTGGAACTGTCGCAGATGCCGGAACAGTTCCTGTCCACCGTGCAGGTATTCATCACCTTGCTGAGCATCGGCACGGGTACCGCGCTGGGTGCAAGGCTGGGCGATCAGATCGCCGTCAAGTTGCAGGCGATCAACCTCGGCGTGCTTGCGCCCTACAGCGTCGGCATCGGTCTGGGTCTGAGCGTATCGGCCATCACCTTCGTCAACATGCTGCTCGGCGAACTTCTGCCCAAGCGCGTCGCGCTGGTCGATCCGGAGCGTATCGCGGTGGTGGTTGCGGTACCGATGCGCGTGATGACGTATGTCGCGATGCCTTTTGGATTTGTACTGATCGGGATCACGCGCTGGATCCTGCGGGTCACGCGCCTGGACAAGGCCAGTCGCGAACAGGTCAGCGAAGACGAAATCCGCCTGCTGGTCGCCGAGGGCGCGGAGCAGGGTGTGATCGACAGCGACGAACACAACATGGTTAATCGCGTGCTGCGTCTGGGCGATCGCACCGTGGCCAGCCTGATGACCCCGCGCACACGCATCGCCTGGCTCGATGTCGCCGCCAACCAGGCCGACAACCTGCGCGTGCTGCACGATACCCCGTATGCGCGCTATCCCGTGTACCGCGCCAATCAGCAGGACGTGGTCGGCATTCTGCAGACCAAGAGCCTGGTCGAGAATCTCGGCAGCGCACCTGTTGATCTTTTTCGAAAATTGTCCAAAGCGGTATTTGTTCCATCCACCGCGCGCGCCCTCGATCTGCTGGAGGAATTCCGCGACGCGGATACGCCACTGGCGCTGGTGGTCGACGAATACGGCGACGTCGAAGGCTTGGTCACGCTGAACGACGTGCTCAGCTCGGTGCTCGGCCAGAGCGCCGCCTCGATCGAGGAACAGCGCGATGCGCCAATCGTGCAACGCGAAGACGGCAGTTATCTGGTGGACGGTTCGCTGGGCACCGATGACCTGCGCGAACTACTCGGCAGCAACCAGTTGCCAAACGAGGAAGACCACGATTTCCGCACCGCGGCCGGCATGGTGATGGCGCAGTTCGGGCGCATCCCGCAGGTGGGCGAAGCATTTCGGTGGAAAGGCTTTCGCTTCGAAGTCGTCGACCTCGACGGTCCGCGCATCGACAAATTGCTGATCGAGTTGCCGCCGTCCGCGGACGACGAAGTGGCCCACTGAATGCACGGAACTGTCCCGTCGGCAGCCCGGCATGGCTGACACTCAGCACGATCTCCGCACGACCGAGTTGCTGCAGCAGGCACTCGATGCGAACACCGACGCGACCATCACGCTGGAACAATTCCTGGCGCCGCTGGAAACCCGCGCCTACGGTTTCTTGCTGGTTCTGCTGGCCCTGCCGAATTTCATCCCGATTCCGGTCGGCATCGGCGGCGTCTGCGGCGTGCTGCTGATCGTGGTCGGCGCGCAGATGCTGGTCGGCCTGGCCAGGCCGTGGATTCCGGCCTTCGCCCGACGGCATGGTTTCCGGCGCAGTTCGGTCGAGCATTTCGTGCAGCGTACGACACCGCTGTTCGCGCGCCTGGAGCGGATCTGCAAGCCGCGCTGGGAACATCTCACACGCAGTCCGGTGAGTCATTTCAACGGTCTGCTGCTGGTGTTGCTCGGCATCCTGCTTGCGCTGCCGATTCCGTTCACCAACTATCCGTTCGGCTTCGTCATGCTGCTGTTCGGCGTTGCCCTGATCGAACGTGACGGTGGACTGCTAGCCGTGGTCTGGACCACGGTGATCGTGGCATTGGCCACGGTTGGCAGCCTGAGCCACGCGATCATCGAACAGATCGGCAAGCTGTTCGGCTGAAGCGGTCGCTAGCGCGATTCCCGCGCCAGTCTCGCCATGCGCTGCGCGTCGGCCAGAATCGCGCGCAGCACGCGTACTTCACGCTGGTCCATGTTGGCGCGCAGAAACAGTTTGCGCAGGCGCAGCAGGATGATCGTCGACGGTCGCCCTTTGTGGAAATCAATATCTTCCAGCATCGTAGCCAAATGCTCGAAGTAGCCTTCCAGTTCGGCACTCGTCGCCGGCGGGTCTTCCGGCGGAGTGGCATCCGGCGCGGATCCTGCGAGCAAGGTCAGACGCAGTTCGTAGGCGAGGACCTGCACGGCCTGAGCAAGATTCAGTGAGCTGTAGTCCGCGTCAGCGGGAATGTGGATCGCAGCATGGCAGTGCTTGAGCTCGTCGTTTTCCAGCCCGGTCCGCTCGTTGCCGAATACCACGGCGATTTCGCGCTGCTGGCGCGCTGCCTCAATCAGCACGGGCGAGGCCTCGCGCGGGGTGTATTCCGTCAGCGCCACACCACGCTGGCGCGCGGTTGCGCCAAACACGAGATGACAGTCGGCGATCGCGCTGGCGAGGTCCGGTACCACGACGGCGCGATCCAGCACGTCGAGCGCGCCCGCGGCGAACGCGTACGCCTCGCCGTCGGGAAATCGGTACGGCGCCACCAGCACCAGACGGCCGAATCCCATCGTGCGGATCGCCCGCGCCGCGGCGCCGATATTTCCCGGGTGCGACGTACGCACCAGGACGAAACGCACGCGATCTGCGCAGGCAAGCGCTGGATTCAGGGACATCGGGCACAACTCGCACAGGAACGACACGCCCGCGGGCATGACCGGGTGCGCAGATTAGCCGGTCGGCAACGTTTCGCCAAAGTGGCCGCACACCGATCTGCAAGCACTGCGTTACGCCGGGCGCGGAAGCGTGAATCGCGTCCGATGGGACTTGCTGCGGTCGGTGCTATCGATCCGCGCGCATCTCGCTGTCCCAGCGCAAAATCACGGCGCCAAACGACGCATTTTGCCCGAGCCGCCCGGGCGCCTGATTTGGCGCCACCACTCGCTTCTGCTACCCTTCGCGACCGTCGCCGGCCCCGATGCCGCGCGTTGTTCTTTTTGAAACCGTCCGATCGGAGCTGTCATGCCCAGACCCGCCGTCAATGTTGCCGTGCGCGCCGCACGCGCCGCCGGCACCGTGATCATGCGCAATCTCAACCGCGTCGAAGGACTGGTTGTGATGGAAAAGGAGCGCATGGACTACGTCACCGAGGTCGACCGCATGGCGGAAACGGTGATCCTGCGCGAACTCAAGCGCGCCTTTCCGGATCACGCGTTTCTGGCCGAAGAAAGTGGCCAGAGCGGCAAGTCCAAGCACACCTGGGTCATCGACCCGCTCGACGGCACGCACAACTATCTGCGCGGTTTTCCACATTACTGCGTTTCGATCGCGATGCTCGAACACGGCGATCCGGTTTACGGCGTGATCTACGATCCGCAACGCGACGAAACCTTCACCGCCAGCAAGGGCGATGGCGCATTCCTCAATGATCGGCGCATCCGCGTCAGTCAACGCGAGGGAATCGCGGGTGCTCTGCTCGGCACTGGTTTTCCGTATCGCCAGCGTCGCCACCTGGAAGCGCAGATCGAAATGACGCGCGTGCTGCTCAACGAGGCGGAAGACATCCGTCGCACCGGATCGGCCGCGCTGGATCTGGCCTACGTGGCCTGCGGACGCATGGACGGCTACTACGAAATCGGCCTGCGCCCCTGGGACATGGCAGCAGGCTGCCTCATGGTGCGCGAAGCCGGCGGTCGCTATTGCGATTTTGCAGGGCGCGACGGACTGCCGGAGAAGGGCAATGTCATCGCGGCTAACCACAAGCTCGCGTTCGCCATGGTCAACGCGATCGCGCCGGTGCTTCCGCCGACCCTGTTGAGTGCCTGAATTTTCCAGGTGCGCTCAAGCGCTCGGTCGATGAGAGCAGCAGGGTCGCTCGCGCCACACGATTGAGCGAACGAAGCCAGGTTCGAACCGCAATCCGCATCGACGCCCCGCTGACACCCGCTCAACAAAAAAGGCCCGGTTTCGCGGGCCTTTTTGTTATGCATGACGCAGGATCACGGACGTCGTGCGAGTTCCGGATCTTCCTTGGTCACTGGCATCAGATCGGTCTTGGACACGCCGAGCCAGAGCAGGATCGGATTGGCGAAGAAGATTGACGACAAGGTACCGACAACAATACCGATGATCATGGTCAGCGCGAAACCGTGCATGACCGGTCCGCCGAAGAAGTACAGCGCGATCATCGTGATCCCGGTGAACAGGGCGGTGATGATGGTACGCGACAAGGTGGAATTGACCGCCTTGTTGAGGATGTCTTCTGGCGTGCCTTTGCGTGCCGAGCGGAACAGTTCGCGCACCCGGTCGAACACGACGACCTTGTCGTTGATCGAGTAACCGACCACCGACAGCACGGACGCCAGCACGGTGATGTCGAACTCGCGCTGAGTCAGGGCGAAGAAGCCGACCGTGATGATCGTGTCGTGGAATTCGCTGGCGATCGCGGCTATCGCAAAGCGCTTTTCGAAGCGCAGTCCGATATAGATCATGATGCCGATGATCACGAACAGCACCGCGATCACACCGTCGCTTTTCAGTTCCTCACCCACTTGAGGACCGACGAAGTCGGTGCGCTTGAGGGCCGCGTCGGGACGCGCAACCTGCAAAGCCGTCATGACCTTCGCAGCCAGATCGCTCGCCTTCTCTTTCTGTTCCTCGCCGTGCGGCTGCAGACGGATCGAGACTTCATTGGTACCGGCAATTGCCTGTACCTGAGCCCCCTCGAAGCCGCCTTTTTCCAACGCCGAGCGCACGTCATTGTCCGCAATGGTCTGCGTGTAGCCTGCCTCGACGACGACACCGCCGGTGAAATCCAGACCGTAGTTCAGTCCGCGCACCAGGATCAGCACGACCGATGCGACGATCAGGAAGACCGAAATCGACACGCTGACGCGGCGCCAGCCGAGGAAATTGATATTGCTGTTGGGATTGAAGATTTCCATTTTTCTTCCTCAGCCTCAGACCGACAGCGTCTTGAGCTTGCGACCGGAGTGCACCAGATTGACCACGCCGTGGGTAACCGTGACCGAGGTGAACATCGAGGTCATGATGCCGAACGCGAGGGTGACGGCGAAGCCCTTGATCGGACCCGAGCCGAACATGAAAAGGCCAAGCGCTGCGAGCAGATGCGTGACGTTGGCGTCGAGAATCGTCGCAAACGCCTTGTCATAGCCGGCGCGAATCGAGGCCAGCGGCGTCGAACCGTTGCGCAGTTCCTCGCGGATACGTTCGCAAATCAGCACGTTCGCGTCGATCGCCATGCCCAGCGTCAGCACGATGCCAGCGATACCCGGCATGGTCAGGGTCGCCTGCAACATCGACAGAACCGCAATCAACAGGATCAGGTTCAGCACCAGCGCCAGGTCGGCGATCAGTCCGAACACCTTGTAATAGATCGCCGCGCAGACCAGCACGGCCGCGAGGCCGAGCAGCACCGCAAGCAGGCCCTGCCGGATGTTCTTTGCGCCGAGGCTCGGGCCGATGACGCGTTCTTCCACAATGTCGACTGGCGCCGCGAGCGAACCGGCGCGCAGGAACAAGGCGGTTTCCGACGCTTCTTTCATGCTGCCCAGGCCAGTCGTCTGAAAGCGCGTGCTGAAGACGCCCTGGATGTTCGCAACGGATACGACTTCTTCCTTGATGCGCGCGGAACGCACTTCCTTGCCATCGACGACCTTCACCTCGGGAATGCGCTCGATGTAGACCACTGCCATCGGCTTGCCGACGTTCTGCATGGTGAAGTCGAGCATCTTCTTGCCGCCCGCTGCGTTGAGGCGCACATCGACCGCAGGCGTACCGGTTTTCTGATCGGGCTGGGCCGAGGCATCGACCAGTTCGTCGCCACGCACGATGACTTTCTTGAGCAGCACGACCGGTGAGCCATCGCGACGATGGTACAGGCGCGATTCCGGCGGCACCTTGCCGCTACGTTCGGCTTCCAGCGGATTGGTGTTCTGATCGACGGCGCGGTATTCCAGGGTCGCCGTGGCACCGAGCACCTTCTTCGCGGTCGCCGTGTCGGTCAGACCCGCCAGTTCGACCACGATCCGGTTATCGCCCTGCTGCGCGATGATCGGCTCGGCCACGCCGATCGCGTTGATGCGGTTGCGCAGCGTGCCGACGTTCTGGCGAATGGTATTTTGGGAAATTTCCTTCAGCTTCTCCGGCTTGACCTTGGCGACCACGGCGAAGGAATCCTGCGTGGTCGCACCGTCGGTGACGGTCACTTCCGGAACACCGCGCACGATTTCCAGGGAAGCCCGGCGCCGATCCTCTTCCGAACGCAGCACAGCGACGATGCCTTGCGCGCTGCGGTTGACCGACTGGTAGCGGATATTCTTGTCACGCAGCACCGTGCGGATATCGTCGGTGAAGCGCGTTTCCTGCTTTTCCAGCACATCCTTCTGGTCCACTTCCATCAGGAAGTGCACGCCACCCTGCAGATCGAGACCGAGGGGCATGGCCTGCGCGTGGACTGCGGCCAGCCAGGCCGGCACTGTCGAGGCCAGATTCTGCGCCACGATGTAGTTCTCGCCGAGTTCGGTGCGCAGAGTTTCGAAGGCCTCCTTCGCAGTCGTTGCGTTGTCGGCGTGGGTTGCGTCAATACCCAGGCGCACCATCATGCGATCGCCATCGATCTCGATGCTCTTGAACGGCAGCTTTTTGGTCTCCAGCATGCCCTGTACTTTTTCCTTGAGAGCGCCGTCGACCGTTGCGCCGCGATTGGCAGAGATTTGAACCGCCGATTCTTTCAAGTAGAAGTTCGGCAATGCATACAGCACGCCGAGCAACACCACGATCACGACGAGGACGTATTTCCAGCGGGGAAAATCATTCATGCCTTGCATCCCAGGGAAAGTCGCGGGACTGCCGCGACCAGTTTACATTGCGCACTGTACACAATGCGATCAGGCGGACTTGAGCGTGCCCTTCG
>JBDTLV010000001.1:0-97941 GCA_039934615.1 Tahibacter sp. | reverse complement strand
GGTTCCACCTCGATGAGAAACGCATCGGTCAGGTACTGGTGTCAGTCAAGGGCGGCAAGACCCTCAACCCAGGGATGGTGCGTGACCTCATCGGCACTGTGCAGCGTGAGCAGGCCGAGATGGGCCTCCTCATCACCTTGACGAAGCCCACAGACGGCATGATCGAGGAAGCCAAAAAGTCCGGGACGTTCGTGTCCGAGTTCACGGGACACACCTACCCGAAGGTGCAGATCGTCACGATTGAGGAAGAGCGCCATCACGGAATGGAACGCGGCGCGTTTTCCTATCTCGCCAAACCCGCGACCACCGAGAGCATCGAGGCCGCATTGGATCGTATCAAGGAGTACGCGCTGCCCCGCGTCAAGCGCTTGCTGGTCGTCGAGGACGATGCAAATGAGCGCATGAGCGTGGTTGAGCTGATTCGCCACGAAGACGTAGAGATCGAATGCGTGGGCACGGGCGAGGAAGCGCTGCAGCAGATGGCCACCGGCACTTACGACTGTGTCGTGCTCGACTTGCGCCTTCCGGACATGAGCGGCTTTGAATTGCTGGAGCGCGTGCAGGCTGACGCTCGCATGGGCGACATCCCGATTGTCGTGTTTACTGGCAAGGACCTCTCGGCGGATGAGGAAGCGCGACTGCGCAAGGTCGCCAAGAGCATCATCATCAAGGGCGTGCAGTCGCCTGAGCGGCTGCTCGACGAAACCGCATTGTTCCTGCATCGGGTCATCGGCGATCTGCCCCAGCAGAAGCAGAAAATGCTGCAGAGCCTGCATGAGTCCGACGACGCGCTGGCGGGCAAACAAGTGCTGGTGGTGGATGACGATGTGCGCAACATCTTTGCCCTGAGCAGCGTGCTTGAACGCCACGGCATGCGCGTGGTCGCCGCACACAACGGTCAGGAGGCGATTCAGAAGGTCGAACAGGATGCCGACGTTGCGGTCGTTCTGATGGACATCATGATGCCCGGCATGGATGGCTACGAAACGATGCGCGCGATCCGCGCGAAACAGGAATTCCGTTCCTTGCCCATTGTTGCATTGACCGCAAAAGCCATGAAGGGAGACCGGGAAAAATGCATTGAAGCAGGTGCTTCGGACTACATCGCAAAACCGGTGCATACCGAACAGCTGCTGGCCCTGCTTCGCCAATGGCTGCACCGCTGATGTCCGGCGACCTGCAACGCATGGACGACGAAGTCGAAGCGGTCAACATCCTGCTGGTCGACGACAAGGCGGCGCGGCTGCTGAGCTACCGCTCGATCCTGGAACCGCTCGCGCAGAACCTGATCGAGGCCAATTCCGGCACCGAGGCGCTGCGTCTGCTGATGGAGCGCGACTTCGCCCTGATCCTCCTCGACGTCAACATGCCCGACATGGATGGTTTCGAGACGGCGGCGACCATCCACCAGCACCCGCGCTTCGAGAAGACCCCGATCATCTTTGTCAGCGCAATCAACGTGACCGACTTCGATCGTCTGCGTGGCTACAAGCTCGGCGCGGTCGACTACGTATTGGTGCCGGTCATTCCGGAAATTCTGCGCAGCAAAGTCGGCGTTCTGGTGGAACTGTTCCGCAAACGTCGCGAATTGCAGATTTCCAACTTGCGTCTGGCGGACGCGAATGCCGAACTGGCGCATGCCAACGCAGCATTGCACAGCGAAAAGAATCGCGAAGTTCATCGCCTCAACCAGACCTTGCAGCTCGCCAACGAGGCACTGGAAAAGACCAATTCAAACCTGCATGCCGAAGTCGCAGAACGCTCGCGCGCCGAGCAACGCCTGCAGGATGCGGATCGGCGCAAGGACGAATTCCTCGCCACGCTGGCCCATGAGCTGCGCAATCCGCTTGCGCCGATTCAGAGTGCCCTGGGCGTGCGTCGCCTGATGCAGCCGCGAGACCAGCAAGATGCGGAGCTGCAAGGCGTCATGGAACGTCAGCTGCGACACATGGTTCGACTGATCGACGATCTGCTCGATGTTTCGCGCATCACGCGTGACCGGCTTGAGCTGCGTCTCGAAGAGGTCCGTGTGATTGCCGCCCTGGAAACCGCGATCGAGCTGGCCAAACCGCTCATGCTCGACGCGAATCAACACCTGCACCTGAATTTTTCCGGGCGCGACTGCATCGTGCGCGCCGACGAGCAACGTCTGGCGCAGATTTTTGCGAATATATTGAACAATGCCAGTAAATACACTCCTTCGGACGGCAACATCTGGCTCGATTGCCAAGCCGATACCGCGCAAGTCACTGTCTCGGTGCGGGACTCCGGCATTGGCATCGAGGCCGACAAGCTCGACGTGATCTTCGATCTGTTTCGCCAGATCGATACCTCGCTGGAGCGAGCACGCGGCGGTCTCGGCATCGGACTCACCCTGGTGCGCCGCCTCGTCAGCATGCACGGCGGCACGGTACAAGCCTACAGCGATGGGATCGGCGCCGGAAGCAACTTCGTCGTCAACCTTCCCCTGTGTCTTTGCCCAGCACTGCCGGCTAGCGAAGTGCAGACGCCTGTCGCGCGTTCGCTGCAACGGCTGCGCATTTACGTCATCGACGACAATCGCGATGCGGCCGACATGCTCGCACTTTCGCTGAGTACAATCGGACATGATGTACGTACGTGTTATGCGTCGCTGTCTTTCGTTGCGCTGGCATCAGCCTTCCTGCCCGACCTCATCTTCATGGATGTCGGCATGCCGCATTTGAATGGCTTTGAACTTGCGCCGCTGGTGCGCGCGCAGTCATGGGCACAGAATTCGTACCTGGTGGCGCTGACAGGCTGGGGACAGGAAGAGGATCGCCTGCGCTCCCGCGCGGCCGGTTTCGATGAACACGTCGTCAAGCCTGCCGATATCGAAACGATCGAGAGAATTTGCACCACTGTCCAGAATGGAGCAGTGCGCCGCCAATGAGCATACGCAACGTACGAACGCAGCCGATTCGCGTGGACCGCTACGCCACGGTTCGTCGGGAATGCAGTGAGCATGCGCCGCACCGATTTCGGAGAGATGCGTGACAGTCCTTTCATCAAAGCCCGCGTCCGCCGAGGCTTCCTGGCTGGATCGCCTGGCCCATGATCTGCGCGGACCGCTTTCGCCGATCCGCAGTGCCGTTCAGATGCTGCGCAACGGTTCCATCGGCAGCGAAGCAACACCGCAAATGCTCGAACTCATCGATCGGCAGCTCGACGAACTGGTCGAACTGATCGACGATCTTGCCGATCGGGTGACCATCGAGCGTGATCGCTTCCGCTGCACGCCTCGCCCGACCGATCTTCGCCCGATCGTCGATGCGGTCGCCGTGAAGCTGTCGCGCCGCATGAGCAATCTTGGCGTGAGCCTGACGGCCGTGGTTCCGGACAGCGATGTGGAAGTGCAGTGCGATGGCACCCGTATCGCGCAGCTGCTCGGCTATCT
This sequence comes from Tahibacter sp., assembly GCA_039934615.1. Classification (GTDB taxonomy): domain Bacteria; phylum Pseudomonadota; class Gammaproteobacteria; order Xanthomonadales; family Rhodanobacteraceae; genus Tahibacter. The sequence goes on along the minus strand of JBDTLV010000001.1, from coordinate 94,526 downwards.
GATTCGCAAGATGGCCGCAGCGCGTGTCGATGCTGCGCATATTCGAATTGAACTGCACGGCCCATCGCCGGCCTGCATCGTGATTCACACTACAGACGGCGAGTTCGGGATTGCTGCCGCATTGCGCGACCTAGCCAGCGGCGGCGCCGCAGTGCCAGTCAGCATGGCCGCAGGCGTCGCGAGGACAATTGCACAAATGCATGAACTGACGCTATCGCACACCGTCGATGCGGACGGTATTCACGTCGGAATTGCCTTTCCGCCAGCGCCCACGAGTTCATAGTCGCCAAACTGGGCGGCAGCTGCCGGCATCAGATCGCGCGAGCCTCTGGCTTTTTCAGACCGCTCGGGATGCGGCGCCATCCGGTGCTTGTGATAGATCCGCCGATGCATCCCGTTGGTGATACCAAACCAGGAGCATGTGCGCGATCGGCCGCGTCCAATCCACAAGGCCGTGAATCCACCGCGGCGCCGCAATCAATGCGGCTGCATCCGCGGCACACGCGCCGGCGTCAGCGTCTCGGTAATTCAAACTTTTCCACTTCCATACACTGCGGCATTCAAGCAGCACGCCTGCACCGCCCTCAGCGAGCTTCAGTCAGCGAGGAACCGGTCCGACTGGCTTCGCCCTACCCGATCCCAGGCATCACGCACCGCCGGGCGAGCGGCGTTCCATTCCATCGCTGTGCCGGCCGAGCTTGCCGTCCAGCTGTCGCGCATTTCGGCCTCGACGTCGTCCCAGCGGCGGTTGTGATATCGCAATCGCGATTCCCACCCGTGTTGATAAGCAGGTGCCCAGGCGTCGTAGGCCTCAGCCCCAGTCGCATACGGTCGGCGCACATAATTGGAGCGCCAGTATGCGTCTTCGGCAGTCGGGTCGAACGATTCGGCCAGCCCTTTACCGGCCAAGCCACCGACCACCGCGCCAATCGCAGCCCCGATCGCCGCTCCGGCCGGGCCTGCTGCCGCGCCAATCGCAGCGCCAGTCGCGGATCCACCAATTGCCGCTCCGACACCGGTTCCAAGAGGGTGCGCCCCAGTGGCACCGCTGAGCGGATCACGATTATCGCGCTGCGGAGATTTCATGGGCTTGTTCATCGGCTTGCTCCTCATGGAAGTTCGACACCAAACGCTGTCCAGATCCAATCGCAAAGCGTGTGCCATTCCGGAACCGCTTCCATCAGGGCCTGAGCACCGATATTGCTTGCGCCCTGCACGACACACCTGATCGCCCGCGCGAACTGCACGAGTCAAAGGTTCTATGGGCCGGGCGCCCTCAACCATTCGCCGTTCTGGTTACTTGTATATTTCTAACCAACGCCACCGCTAAGCGCGACGACGGGGCGAGCGTGCAATTTGCGCTGCCTCGCACGACGGGGACTTGCAGACTGCATACGCGACCCAGCACAACCGGCCTGAATCCCGGCGAAATCAGTGGCACCGCGATTTGGCACGATGCATGCCATACCTGACTCGTACCTGAGGAGCATCGATATGGACATCCAGACACAGCCAGGCAGGTTGATGGTACGCGGCAGTACCGGCGACGAACGCGTCCTGCAGCAATTCGCGGCGCCGCGCATCACCGCACAAGGCGTTGCCCAGGAATGGCTGGAATGGGCGCGCGATGAAGCAGGTCGCTGGTATTCCTGGACACGTCGCCGCGACGCCCTGATCGAGTCGGCCAGCGGCCAATGGTTCCGCCCGATTCTGGTTGGAGCCGGTGAAAACGGAATTTCGACATTGATGAGTGGGAGTACACAGTCATGATCACGCAACATTTGCTCGCCGCCATGGATGGAGTCACTTCTTCCGCTTGTGGATTTGTAGCGGCAATCGGCGCAATTGCGCTGACCGGTTCTGGCGACTGGGTCGAAAGCGGCAGCATGGCATTGGCATTGGCGATCGCCTTGCCGCCGATAGGTTTTGTATGTGCGGCACTCGGTGCGTCATGGCTGCAGCAATTGCATCCCGCCTGCAGCGAGCAGATCACGCAGATGCGGCGGCAGCGCGGCTTTGGCACGCGGACCAGCCAAGCGGTTCGTTGATGGAATTTGCGGCGGAGCGCTAGAATGAGCGCATGAAATCCGACTCGGTGCGTCTGTTCCAGACTCTCCCGCACGCCTGCGGCTACTATCCGGATCGCGTCGCGCAGAACCTCGTGATCGATCCTTCCGCCGCACATCTGGATCGGATGTACCCGTTTGCATTGAGCCGAGGATTTCGTCGCGCTGGCGGACATGTGTATCACCCACGCTGCCCGGCCTGCAGTGCCTGTATTCCCTGCCGGGTCGCGGTGCGCGACTTTCGCGCTGATCGCAGCCAGCAACGCAATCTCCGGCGCAATGCCGATCTGAGCGTACACGGCGTCGACGCATCGTACACCGATGAATATTTCGACCTTTATACCCGCTATCTCGGAGCACGCCATTCGGGCGGTGGAATGGATGACCCTCGGCCCGAGGATTTCGAAAGGTTCCTGATGACTGTCTGGGCCACCACGATTTTTCTGGAATTGCGCGAGCAAGGACGGTTGGTCGCGGTCGCAGTAACCGATGTCGGGAGTGACGCGCTGTCCGCGGTTTATACTTTTTTTGATCCGGATCTCGCGGGGCGCGGACTCGGCACCTGTGCCATCTTGCAGCAGATCGACCGGGCGCGAAAAAGCGGCATGGCATATCTGTATCTTGGATACTGGATCGCCGCCCATCCAAAAATGGATTACAAGCGGCGCTTTCGTCCACTCGAAACGTTGCGCAGTGGCATCTGGCAACGAATGGAGTGAGCGCAGCCTGCGCACGCCGTCGTTGAGAAATCCGCCAGAGAACGAACCCCCGCGCCGCACCTCAACTGCAGATTTCTTGCTTGTGGTCTATAAGTTCTTCGCTGCATGGTCGCGAATCTGTAGTCGCTGCGACTACGCACTGGGCCGATCTGGGCCGCGACAAGAGTGCTCACTCGGACTTACGCTCCTGAACCGTCCACAACACGTCGCAGCCGATGCGTACATGGCAGGCGTTGTCAGGTCTACCATCGGGCATCGGTGCCGCAATGGAGGATCTATGGCTCGGCCTATCTGGACAGGCACTTTGTCATTCGGACTGCTGAATATTCCGGTCTCGCTGATGAGCGGCGAACGGCGTATCGATCTGCATTTCCGCATGCTCGACTCGCGCAACAACAAGCCCATCCGCTACGAGCGCGTCAACGCCGAAACAGGCGCCGAAGTTCCCTGGAAGGACATCGTCAAGGCCTTTGAATACGACAAAGGCAGCTACGTAGTCCTCAAACCGGACGACATCAAATCGGCGGCGCCTGAAAGTCACGAATCCATCGATGTCGAAGCCTTCGTCGACGCCGACGCAGTGGGACCGGCGTTCTTCGAAAAGCCGTACTTTCTGGTGCCCGGCAAGAAAGCTGAAAAAGGTTATGTGCTGCTGCGCGAGACTCTGCGCAAGACACGTCGCATCGGTATCGCGCGCGTGGTCATCCGGACACGCGAATATCTGTGCGCGGTGTTGCCGCACGGCGATGCGCTGGCGCTGAACCTGCTGCGCTATCCGCAGGAACTTGTCGACGCCGACGACTACGCGTTACCCGGCGCGAATCTCGCGACGTACCGGATCAACAAGGCCGAACTGGACATGGCCGAGAAGCTGATCGAATCGATGACCGGCGCCTGGAAACCCGGCGACTACAAGGATGAATTCCGCGCACGGCTGAGCAAGGTCATCCAGAAGCGCATGAAGAGCAAGGGTGTCGTCAAATCGGTCGAGGAAACCGAGAAGCAACCGGAGCACGCCGCAACCAACGTGGTGGATTTCATGGCCCTGCTGCAAAAGAGCATCGCGAGTGAAAAGCGCACGCCGGCGCGGAAGACCGCCGAACCGGCGCCAAAGAAAGCCGTTCGCAAAGTCGTCACGAGAACTGCCACAAAAGGTAAATCTGCAAAACCATCGAAAAGCGCCAAGTCCGGCAGGACAACCGCCAGTCGGCGCAAAGCGTCTGCCGGCTAGCGCGGTCGGGTGACAAATCGCTTGACGCTGCCGCTGGCCCTGGGTGAACGTCGCCCTGAGACGATCCAGTCGGGCTCGGTGCTATCGGCCTTCCGCAAATCCGAAATCGTGATCGTTGTGCACCGACATGACGAGTTTGACCATGCTGTGCGGAATCATGATCTCCAGCTCCACGATCGTGCCGTTGTTGTCCTTGCCGAGCACGGTCATGCCGAAAAACGGTCCGGACGTGTCGATCTGGGCGCAGACGATGTGAGCATTGCCGGCGATGTCCTGCAGGTGCGCGCGCATGGGCTCACCGAGCGCCTCTGCCGCTTGTGGAAAAAGGTATACGGCGTAAAATGGTGTTTCGGTCACGAGGCCGCTCCGGTCTTTTCGGGATAGGGATACAAGGCGTCTAGCCGCCGCGAGAGGCCGTCGTCGCCAACCACGCGTGCGTGCCAGCGACGCAACTGACGGGGCTCCTTCACGCCGCACGCATGCGCGATGATACCGACCTCGCGCATCAGATTGCTTGCGTAGTGCGCCACGCGCGTCGCTTTGTCGGTAACGACCAGGCCGCGCTGCAGATGCGGATCGTGGGTGGTGATTCCCGTCGGGCAGGTATTGCGATTGCACTGCAATGCCTGGATGCAACCGAGCGCGAACATGAAACCTCGCGCAGAGTTGACGAAGTCCGCGCCCATCGCCAACGCCCACGCCACCTCGTACGGCGTCACGCATTTGCCCGAGCAGATCACCCGGATGCGCTCGCGCAGGCCGGCCCGGATCAAGGTATCGACCAATGCCGGTAAAGCTTCGCGCAGCGGCAAGCCGACGCCGTCCATCAAGGACTGGGGCGCCGCGCCCGTACCACCCTCGGAGCCATCGACGATGATGAAATCCGGCGCGCTCTCGATACCACGCTTGTGAACTTCTTCGCAAAGTTGCGCAATCCACTCGACGTCGCCGAGCGGCGCCTTGAATCCGGTTGGCTTGCCGCTGATCTGACGAATCCTCTCGATCATGTCGAGCAGATCCGTCACGCTGTCGATTTCCGGATGGCGATTGGGGCTGATCGAATCGGTGCCCACAGGGATCCCGCGGATCGCGGCGATTTCCGGGGTGACCTTGGCACCCGGCAATACACCGCCTTTGCCTGGCTTGGCGCCCTGGCCGAGTTTCAGGTTGATCATGCGCACCTGCGGGTGGGCCGCAATGGCGCGCAGCTTGTCCTCATCCAGACCACCATTCGCGTTACGCACGCCGTACTTGGCGGAACCGATCTCGAACACGATGTCGCAGCCGCCTTCCAGGTGATAAGGCGAGAGTCCGCCTTCGCCGGTATCGACCCAGATGCCGGCGACCTTGGCACCGCCCGTCAAGGCGCGCACCGCGGGCGCGGAGATGGCACCAAAGCTCATCGCAGAGACATTGAAGAAAGGTGCGTGCGCATACGGCTCCCGCGCGTACGGGCCGATCGTCAGAGCCAGCGGCTCGACCGCATCCTCATCCAGCGTCGGAAAGGCAGTGTTGATGAAGAACACCGTGCCTTCAGGGCGCAAGTCGCGCGTCGAACCGAACGCGCGCGTGTTGTCGACGTCACGCGCGGCGCGATTGATCCAGACTCGCTGGGCGCGGTTGAACGGCAACTCCTCGCGGTCCATCGCGAAGAAATATTGCCGGAAGAACTCGCCCAGATGCTCGAAGAGATAGCGAAAGCGTCCGATCACCGGATAGTTTCGGCGCACCGTATTGCGCGTCTGGTTTCGATCGATGACGAAGAACACCAGCGTCAGCAGGATCACGCTGCCGACGACAAGCAGGAACAGCGCCGCCATCAGTTCGATCGCACCCACCACCCAACCAGAGAACATCGTGCCCATCGGATCCACTCCGGTTTGCCGGGAACGTCATCTGTACCACCCGCCCCGCCATGCGGCAAGACGTGAAATTGACTACAATTCCACCTGGATACGCGCTGCACCGCGGCGTGCCTTGGCGCGCGCAGCCTCGATGTCCACGTCGCGGGCCAGCGTCACCGCCATGCGGCGCTTGCCGCGCACCTCGGGCTTACCGAACAGGCGCAACATCGTATCCGGCTCGCTCAGGGCCGCAGCCACGCCCTGATAGCGCGGTGCGGTGCTATCGCCTTCCGCCAGCACCGCGCAGGATGCAGAAGGTCCATTCTGGCGAATCAGCGGAATCGGCAATCCGAGGATCGCGCGCGCATGCAGGGCAAACTGCGACAGATCCTGGGAGATCAACGTGACCAGTCCGGTATCGTGCGGCCGCGGGCTCACTTCCGAAAAGATCACCTCATCGCCACGCACAAACAACTCGACGCCAAACACGCCGTGCCCACCGAGATTGTCGGTGACGGCCCGCGCAATGTGTTCCGCACGCTGCTGCGCAAGGCCCGACATCGGCTGCGGCTGCCAGGATTCCCGATAGTCCCCATCGATCTGCAGATGGCCGATCGGTGCACAGAAACTCGTGCCGTCGCGGTGCCTCACCGTCAGCAGGGTGATCTCGTAGTCGAAATCGATAAACCCTTCCACAATAATACGACCCTGCCCGGCCCGGCCGCCACGCTGGGAGTAATCCCAGGCAGCGTCGATATCGGCCACCGACCTGACGACACTTTGGCCTTTGCCCGACGAGCTCATGATGGGCTTGACCACGCAGGGCGTACCGAGCGCGGCAATCGCCGCCAGGTATTCCTCGCGCGTGTCGCAGAACCGATATGGCGAAGTCGGCAGTCCCAGCGTCTCTGCGGCAAGGCGCCGTATTCCTTCGCGATCCATGGTCAACCAAGCGGCGCGTGCGGTCGGAATCACGCGCAAGCCTTCTTTTTCCAATTGCAGCAGTGTGGAGGTGTGGATTGCCTCGATCTCCGGCACCACCAGATCGGGCTTTTCCAGCGCGATCACGCGCCGGAGTTCATCCGCGTCCAGCATGTTGATGACGTGGCTGCGGTGCGCGACCTGCATCGCCGGCGCATTCGCATAGCGATCCACCGCAATGACTTCGATCGCGAAGCGTTGTGCCTCGATTGCCACTTCCTTGCCGAGTTCACCAGAGCCCAGCAGCATCAGGCGGATGGCGCCGGCGGTATGCGGCGTGCCAAAGGGTTTCATGCGCGTTCCTGAGCGGGATCCGGCGCGCATTGTAGACGGCAGGCTGCAATCGGCGCGAACTTTGCGCGCCCTTGCTGGCACAATAGTTGGTCCAAGGAGATTTCGATGCGTACTGGCTTCGTCGTCATGCTGCTGTTGTTCATCCTCTCCGCCGAAGCGCGCGGTGCATCGCGTGAAGACACCTGGATGAGCGTGACCCTGGATGGCCGCAAGATCGGGCAGATGCTCAATACGCGCGACGTACGTGGCGATCGGGTCATCACGACTCAGGTGCTCGATGTGCGTATCGATCGTGCCGGCATCGGCATCGGCCTGGTGACCAGCGAGACCAGCGAGGAAAGCCGCGACGGCAAGCCGCTGGGCTTTTCCGCGCGCTCGCAGTTGTCCGGTATCGAAACCAGCCTGGTGGGGACGATCAGCGGAAAGTCGGTGTCGGTGACCAGCAGCGTCGGGGGTGCCAGCACGACCAAGACCCAGGCATGGCCCGAGGGTGCCGTGCTTGCCGAAGGTCTGCGCCTGTCGGCATTGCAGCATGGCCTGGCCGCCGGTACGGAATATTCGGACATCGCGTTCCAGCCTTCGTCGCTTGATGCGATCCGCGCGACGACGCGGGTTGTCGGAACGCAGATCGTCGATCTACCCGGTGGTCGCAAGGTGCTGTTTCGTCTCGATCAGGACCTGGCTATTCCGGGCATGCCGATGCAGAGCCAGGCCTATGTCGACGCAAAGCAAAATATCCACAAACTCGTCATGACCGTGCTTGGGCAGAGGATGGAATTGCTGGCCTGCAGTCGCGCTTGCGCGCAGGCACCAAACCAGCCGACAGACATGCTCAAACAGGCGCTGCTGGCAGCCCCGCGTGCGTTGGACAATGGCGAACTGCAGCACGCCATGCGCTACACCGTCAGCGCCCGCGATCCCGCGCAGCCAATCAGTATCCCCGGTACAGACGAACAACAAGTGCACAGTGAGGGCGGACAGTTTCGCCTCGATGTCAGCCCCCAGGCCAGGCCCGGAGGCGATCCGCCCGTCGCAGCCGATCGCGCCGCCAACGCGTGGCTGCAGTCGGACGCGCCGGAAATCGTCGCCCTCGCCAAACAGGCGGCTGGCGATGCTGGCAGCGATTTGCAGCGTATGCAACAACTGGAAACTTTCGTCCGCGGCTATATCCAGGACAAGAATCTCAGCGTCGGATATGCGTCAGCACTGGAAGTGGCCAAGACGCGCGAAGGTGATTGCACCGAGCATGCGCTGCTGCTAGCCGCCCTGGGTCGTGCCCTGTCCATTCCAACCCGCGTGGTCGATGGCCTGGCCTATACCGGCCAATTCGGAGGCGCTCAACGCGTGTTCGTGCCGCACGCCTGGGCACAGGCGTGGGTCGATGGGCGCTGGCAGAGTTTCGATGCAGCGCTGCGCGGTTTCGATTCCGGGCACATCGCGCTCGGCATCGGCGACGGCGATCCGTGGCGCTTCTTTTCCGGCATCGCCACGCTCGGCAATCTCAAGCTGGAAAAGATTGAGATTCCGGCGCGTCCATGACCAGCACCGTGTCGCGCCACTTCACCATCGGCGACTGCACAGAGCGCGTCGCACACGTGCTCTGTGCGCTTATTTCGGTGACTGGTTGGGTAGCCGTTCACGCCGCCGATGGCGCAGCGGCGGGACCGCACCTGGTCGGACTCGTGCACGATACGCGACTGGCCGAAATCAGCGGCATGACCCGCTCGATGCGCCGCGACGACCGCTATTGGGTGCACAACGACTCGGGCAACCGGGGCGACATGTTCGCGATTGACGAGCAAGGCTCGGTACGCGCAAAAGTGCATATCGCCGGCGTGAAAAAACTCGTCGATCCCGAAGACATTGCCGCCTTCGAGCTGGATGGCCGCTCCTATCTCCTGCTCGCCGATACCGGCGACAACGGAGGCGTGCGCAAGAATGCGGAAATCCTGATCCTTGAAGAACCCAGCACAGACGCAACGCCGGCGCAATCGGTAACCGAAGTCGTCCCGGCGTGGCGCGTACATTTCCACTATTCCGACACGCCGCACGATGTGGAAGCAGTCGCGGTCGATGTGCAGGCAGCAGAGATAGTGCTGCTGACCAAGCGGACCGATCCACCGGAATTGTGGACTCTGCCATTGCGACCTGGCGACGACCGGGAACAAATCGCGGAGCGGCGGGCCAGTCTGCGACTGCCCACGTCCACGCAGTCCGCCGAGGGTCTTCCAAAATTGAGCCCAACCGGCCTCGTCATTGCACCCGATGGCAGCTGCGCTTACGTGCTTACCTACCGCGAGGTGTGGCGCTACGCACGACTGCCGGGCCAGTCCTGGCCGGAGGCATTCCAGCACGTACCGACCGTGCTTCCGTTTGCTTTCGTTCCGCAGGCCGAGGCGATTGCAATCACGCGCGACGGCCAGGCGCTGCGCATCACCGGTGAACACTGGCCCGCTCCAATCGTTCAGATTGACCTCGAACCCGCGCTGAGTTCAAACGCAACGACCGTCGAATAGAGCGAAGTGAACAATGTGTCGTTTGTGCTGTCGTCGACCGCGTTGGCGGCCACGTTCATACGACGAGTGCGCGATCGCCCAGCAGTTCGGCGATTTCGTTTGGTCGAGCCAGCGACAGTTCTGCCAGCGCGTGTCCGCACAGAGCCCCCAACACGTTGCCGGTGCCGCTGTAAGCGCCGCTGGCGAACAGCCCAGGCGCCATTTCGCCGAACACCGGCAGTCCATCCTCACTGTAAGCGACTTCAGCGGCCCAACGATGGGTGATCGCGATGCTCGCTCCGAATTGCCGGCGGGCCACTCCGTCCAGGTAATCCTGCACGACTTCGCCCGGCGCCGCGCCGGCCCCCCACTCTGCCGCACCGCCGATATCGCGACCGCCGCCAAGCGCGATTCGCCCGTCGGCAAGCTGCTGCCAGTAGTCATGCCCGTCGCGGAAATACACCGGTCGATCGACGCTCGGAGACTGCGCTGCAATCGCCAGCATCTGCAAGCGCGCGGAGCGCACGGGGTGGATTGGAAACCGCAGCAGGCGTTCGAGGCCGCCATCGACGCAAATCAGTATCCGCGGTGCGCGCACTTCGCCCAGGGCCGTGGAGACACGTCCGACCGCCACTTCCAGCACGGGCGATGATCCAAACATCCGCGCGCCGCGCCCAAGCAGGTCCGTCGCGAGAGCGTTCCAGTGACGCCCCGGGTGAAAAACACCGTCGCCGGGAAAAAGCAAACCCTTTCCTTGTATACCATCGTAGAATTCAACGGCGAACCCGTCTGCGCTGAGTGCGTCGGCCTGGCGTCGGCAATCATCAAGCTCGAGCGGGTTCGCGGCGATCCGCAGAGAGCCGGTCTGACGCGTATGCCCGGGAGCATCCCGATACCAGCGCGCCAGCGCGTCCGACGTAGCGCGATACAGGCCTGTGGCACGCAGCGCTCCCAGTCGGGTACGCGCACGATGGTGGAAATCCGCAACGCCGGCGAGCAGGAATCCGCCATTGCGGCCCGCCGCACCGGCTGCAATTCCGACCCGATCCACGCCGACCACGCGCAATCCCGCATCGACCAGAGTCGCGATGGCCGACAGGCCAGTGCCGCCCAGACCAACGACACACGCATCCACGCTCAGCGCTCCGCTGAGCTGTGGCAGATCGACACGGGGCGAGTCATCGTCCCATATTGGGGAATGCAGGACACACGGGTTCATCGACGCAGCGTAGCGGCCGACCGCCGAAAAGCCTATCGCCCGCTTTCACCACACATACGTAACCCGCTTGTAGATTTGATATCATTTTGATATCTTAAATCACCTTTCGGAGCACACCCATGAACGAGCGTCGCGCCTTTTCCCTGCCCGGTATTCCGATGCTGCTCGTATTCCTGGTCGTCGGTTGTGGCATCGCGAGCCTGTTCGCCAACGGCGCCTCGCAACGTGCCGAGCGCGACATGGTCACGGCGATCCCGCTGTTCGTATTGCTGGTCTTCCTGTTGCGCGGCTTTTTCCAGGTGCAGCCAAACCAGGGCCAGGTGATGCAGCTTTTCGGTCGCTACGTCGGTACCGTGCGCGATGCCGGGCTGCGCTGGACCAACCCGTTTTACAGCCGGCGAGGTGTCTCGCTGCGCGTGCGCAATTTCGAATCGGGCAAGCTGAAGGTTAACGACAACGATGGCAATCCGATCGAAATCGCCTCGGTCGTGGTCTGGCAGGTGGTCGATACAGCGGAAGCCGTTTTCCACGTTGATAATTATGAGAATTTCGTACAAATCCAGTCCGAGGCCGCGCTGCGCCAAACGGCAACGAGCTATCCCTACGATTCCCACGACACCGGCGAGCCTTCGCTGCGCAGCCATGGCAAGGAGGTCAACGGCCATCTGCGCAACGAGATCCAGGAACGCCTTGCCAAAGCCGGCGTCGATGTGGTCGAGGCACGCATCAGCCATCTGGCTTATGCCCAGGAAATCGCACAGGCGATGCTGCAGCGTCAGCAGGCGGGCGCCATCATCGCAGCACGCACGCGCATCGTGGAAGGTGCAGTGAGCATGGTCGAAATGGCGTTGGCGCAACTGAGCCAGCGCGGCGTTGTCGAACTTGATGAAGAGCGCAAGGCTGCCATGGTGTCGAACCTGCTGGTCGTACTGTGCGGCGAGCGCGGTACACAGCCGGTGGTCAACACCGGCACCTTGCACCATTGAGCCGCGCGTGAGCGAGAAAAAGGCCTACCCTCTGCGCATTGCGGCGAGCGTGATCGACGCAATGCAACGCTGGTCCGACGATGAGCTGCGCTCGCTGAACGCGCAAATTGAGTACGTCTTGCGTGATGCACTGCGCAAGGCGGGTCGGCTCAAGAGCCCCGATAGCGATGAAGCCCGGCAGGATCGCGCGACAAAGCCAAAAAAATAGATGTGCAGGAAATCACATGGCAACCGTTGAATGCTCGAACACTGACTTGGCGCAGGCTTCGCCGACATACTGCTCCGCGAAGGCAGCTTGTCCAATACCCGGTGTTCGCCAGCAGCGGATTTTCGCCGACGCCTCTCCCAAGCGTGCGGCCCGAACTGGATTGAGGATGCTCGATCACCGAAGGAGTACCGCGATGTCGTATCGCAGCAAATGCCTGATCGCGATCGCAAGCCTGTTCGGTGCGTTGCTGATGCCTGCAGCCTGCGTCTTTGCGCAAGCGATCCAGCCGGTGCCGGATCTGCGCAAGTCAGTCGAGTTTCTCGCCATGATCGACCATGGCGACTTCGAAGGCGCGCTGGCGCACGCGAGCCCCGCCTTGCGCGCAGCGCTACCCGCCACGAAGCTCGCGGAAACCTGGACTGCGGTCACCCAACAAGTGGGGCCCTGCCAACCGCTCGGCGCGCCGGTTATTCAGTTTCGGGACGGCCACCCGCTGATCGTCGCGGCAATGCCTTGTGCAGTAATGTCGCTGGAGCTGCTGATCGGCGTTGACGGTGCAGGCGCGATTGCCGGTTTCCATATAGCGCCCGCCGCGCGCACGAGCGATGCGACATTTGAAGCAAACGAGCACTTTGTCGAGGCGGCGATCAATGTCGGACCTGCGGCACGCGCTTTGGGCGCAACGCTGACCCTGCCACGCGGCGACGGTCCATTTGCCGGCGTGGTGCTGGTGCATGGCTCCGGACCGCACGATCGGGACGAGACGCTCGGGCCGAACAAACCCTTCGTCAATCTCGCGCACGATCTGGCAAGGCATGGCATTGCTGTGCTCCGTTACGACAAACGCACGTGGTCGCGCCCCGGCGATTTTGCCGGCGGGCAATTCACCGTCGACGACGAGTTGGTCAACGATGCTGTTGCTGCCGCCGAGGTCCTGCGCCAATCCCCGCACATCGATCCTGGTCGCATCGTGGTTGCAGGCCACAGTCTCGGAGCGCTGATGGCACCGCGCATCGCCCAGCGGGCACCGTGGATAGCTGGAGCGGTATTGCTGGCGGCCCCAGCTCGACCGCTGCAGGATATCGTGGTCGATCAGCGTCGCTACCTTGCTGAGCTCGACGGTGGCGTCGACGCGACCGAGCGGGCGGAGATCGCGGAGCTCGAGCACCAACGCGACGAGATCAACAAACTGGATCCTCAGCATCCGCCGACGCACCCGTTGATGCTCAGGCTGCCAGCGACGTACTGGGCCGACTTGCGCGCCTACGACCCTGTCGCGCTCGCGAAGATGCTGCCCACGCCGCTACTGATCCTGCAGGGCGCTCGTGACTATCAGGTGAGACCCGCGCAGGAATTGGTGCTCTGGCGGCGCGCCTTCAGTGACACCAAGCGGGTGCGAATCATCGAGTACGCCACCCTTTCGCATATCTTCGAAACAGGTAGCGAACCGCCCGGTCCAAGCGACTATGCGCAAGCCGGGCATGTCGATACGCAGGTATCAACCGATATCGCCAACTGGATTGACCAACTGCCTGCTGGTGCAACAACTTCACCATGAAGGTTTTGCAGCCTCTCCTGCTTTCGCGAAACGTGACTCGTCGAATGCGCTTCGCTAGGCTGGCTGCATGCGACCACGCCTGACCCTGCCGAAACCGCCGCACGACCTGAGCCCGCCGCAAACCGCCGATCGCGGCTTGCGCGAGAAACTTCACGCAGCCGCCTTGAAGCTCGGGATTCCGCCAAACTATGGTCGACAGCGCGGAATGCGCAGAATTGCAGAACCTTCACAACTAGCCTTTGTCGGCTACGACCTGAATGAGCGCCCGCAATGGATGCTTCCGCGCGCGGCACAAGCCTGGCTTGCGATGCGTCACAACGCCGCCGCCGACATGGTGGAACTGCAACTCGTGTCGGCATTCCGATCGATCGAATACCAGCTTGGCCTGGTCGAGCGCAAACTGCAACGCGGTCAGGCGCTGCAGGAGGTCCTTCGAGTCAGTGCCGCGCCCGGCTACAGCGAGCACCATAGCGGCCGCGCGCTGGATGTGACGACGCCCGGCAGTCGGCCACTCGAAGAGGAATTCGAAGGCACGTCCGCATTCGCTTGGCTGAACCGACACGCCGTGCGATTCGGATTCCGTCTTTCCTTTCCGCGCGATAACCCGCACAGCATCGCCTACGAACCCTGGCACTGGTGCTGGCATCGCCCTGGTTGATTGTCGTGAATGGTTTCTGATGCAACGATAAGCTTTCGTAGCATCGACTGGATTCTCATCGGGCACGGACCTGCCAGAGCGAGCTGTCGTCGGTGGTCCGCCAGCGCGGCGTCGTCGCAGAGTTTCTCCCGCCGCCGCCAGACCTGATACCCGCCGGGACTTGTTCGAATGGGCAGGCTGCGGACCTGCCCCAGACTGCAACACGTCCGACCTCGAAGTGGGTGGATGTCGAAGCAATCACTGCAGCTCTTACGCTTCCAGTTCTGGAAGGAAGGGTGCGTAGTGCCGCCAGCGTCCGACCGACGTCGCATAAATCTGCTGCCGCGCCTGCCAGACGCTCGCCGTAGCAATCGCCGCATCACCTGCGGCCGGTTCGGAATCATCCACCGCCGCCAATCCGAGAAACTCGCGCAGGCGGCCGAACAGCGCGGCAGGCTCGGCAACCAGTGCTGCGTAGTCCAGCTCGAAGATCGGCACGCTCAGCCGCGCACGCCAATGACTCATCAAACGCGAGTGCCCGCGTGAAAAAGCCGCGATGTCGGCGAAATCGTACGCCCACGCCAGATCCTCGTGCGCAAAATGCTGACTCCACAGAGACAGCGCGATATCGCGCGGGTCGCGCACGCAATGCACGATGCGTGCGTGCGGGAACATCGCGGCAATCAGGCCGAGATGGCGGAAGTTCAGTGGATTTTTATCGATATACAGTTGTGCAGGCGGATCGTCCTGGCGCAGCTGGGTCAGATACGCCTGCCCCGCCATCGCAAGTGCTGCCGCCGACGGTGCCGGTCCCAGGTGGCCAGCGAACGCAGCGATCCAGTTGAGTTCGCTGCGATTGCGTACCAGAGCATCCCGGGCGAGCAGGCTCGCGACCAGCGTCGTGCCTGAGCGCGGCATGCCCACGACAAACACGGGAGTGATCCCTGCGATGATCGGTGCGGCGGGTATCGCTGCCGAACGCATCTGGGCATCGATGAAGCGCTCCCAACCCTGCGCATCCCATGTCCGGCGCGCCCGCTGTCGCGCATTGGCGGAGCGCAGCACTTCGGCAGCTCCCGCATATTCGGCCAGATCATCCAGGGCTTTGCCGAGACCAAATCCGATGCAGACGCGGCTCTCGTCATCGAGATCGTTGCGCGCATTCGCTTTCTTCAGGGCGAGAAGATCCGGATCGTCCACGCTGGTAAATCGGTGTGTATGCGCAAGACGCAGCCACGCTGCCGCCTGTGCGGGATCCACAGCCAACGCGTTCTGGAATCGACGCTGCGCTTCACCAAAGCGGCCCAGCGCCAAAGCGGTTTCACCACCAAGCGTTTGCAATTGCGCGTCGCCAGGATGGGCGGCGAGCATCGCAGGCAGCAGGGCTTCCGCTTCGACGTGGCGCTGGCATTCACGCAGGAACAACAACGTGCGCACATCGCCAGCGCGACTGCGTGGTGAATTTCGCCACAAATCCACAATGACCTGAGCCAGTTCGGACATGCGGCCCTGCTCGCGCAGCAGGTACGCCAGCGAGGTACTGGCGTCGGCATGCGCGGGCTCTGCGGCGACCACGCGACGCAGTTCGGTTTCGGCATCACGGGCGCGGCCACTCATGCGCAGGCCGTTGCCCAACAGGTAGCGCAGGCTGGTCGCACTCGGCCAGCGGCGCGTGCCGGCATCGAGAAAGGCCACAGCCGCAGGCGCATGCGCCTGCAAGAGCTGCTCGCCGGCAGCAATCCATTCGGGTACGCCCGCCCGCCCTACTTCGAGTCTTGCGATCAATCCTTGTACCGCCGGAGCAATCCGTCCGTCGGCAATTTCACCGCGAAGGTGATCGAGGGCCGTGGCCAAGTCCAGGGGCGTCATCGCGGCGCCCGTTCAAGATGCATCATTGTTCACTGTGCCAAATCGACCGCCACGTCGCGATCGGGATCACAAGTCTAACAACATGTGCAATGTGGCGATGACAAAATCCGGCGCGCGGGAGCTGCACTGCCCGCGCGCCGCACGAATCACGGCACGAATTGAGTGATGGTGGGCGCCGCCGTTGTCGCAGCGCTCACGTCGATCAATAGCGGGTGATAGGCGTTGGTCAACCAGCGACCGAGCTGGCTGGCGTAATACGGACTTCCGAGCACGCCGCTCTGGCCACCGGGAATGATCTCGCTCGCAGCAATCGTCGTGCTCATTTCACCGACGAAACGCCGCGCCGGGCCAGACCCGAAGCGGAACGAATTGACCCCGTTCGCGCGCACGTCATGACTGGATGCGTCGACCGCCTCAAAGCCTCCCGAGCGCGCTAGCCCCGGCAGGTTCGCCGCAAGGTCGCTGAAACCGTACGGGTTGCTGCCCGGCAAGTTGAAGGGACCACCCAGGGGATGTGCGAAGGTGATGCGATGCAGCTTGCCCCAGCGGTAATCGTCCAGGTTGGTCGATCCACCGAATGCAGCCGTAAAGTCCGCGCTGCCGAGCCGATCGACGCTGTCCTTGAACGCCTTCAGCAAGACGTAGTCGCGAGCATCCGCTGCGGTCGGCGCGCCCGTGGCAACGAAGAAGCTCAGCCCCGACAGACCCTTGCCACCCAGCGTTTCAAAATTGTCGAGCAGAAACTTGAACGCGGCCTGCGCGTCGCGCGAGCCCGGCAAGTAGTTCGACAGCCCGACACGGCCCAGCGTTGCATCGATCGTCGCGCGTACGGCAAAGCTGCGCCAGGACGCGAACAAGGTTGCCGCAACGCTGGCATTGATCTGCGCCTGTGTCGGCGTGGGCAATGCGCTGGCATCGTCACCGGGATCGTATCCTTGTGGAATACCGGTGGGTGTGGAGAAATCCCAGGACTCCAGTCGTCCGATGGCGTCCTGCAATTTTGGATCCGCCGCGAAAGCGGCCAGCGGTGCCCAGCTACCGGTCTGTTCGCCACGCTTGAATGCAGTAACGAGGTAAGGCAGTGTCAGTTCGGCGTCGAGCAGCTTGTTGTTGGCCTGCAGGGCTTTCATGTCGGACGTGGTGATCAGATGATCGGCGGCGATGAATTTCTGCAACTCGCGATCGATCCGGCCGACGCGGTAGGCGGAAGCACCACCGACATCCAGATAGTAGATGCCGCCGCCGGGTCGGACCTGATTCAGTGCGTTGTTGTCGAGTGAGAATCCGATCGGATCATTGTTCGCATTGGCAAAATATCCAGCGGACGGATTGATGACATGCGGCATCTCGCTGGCTGGCAGGATTTCGTATTTCAGCGCCTGATTGGGCTGCGGATGGGCGACCGGCAGCCAGTCATGCTTGAGCGTTCCCGAACCATCGCGGATGAACCACGGCGGGACGCCTCCGCCGGGTGCGTTCTGGGTCTGCAGATCGGTTCGGATCGGCGCTTCGCCGGTGGTGAAATAGGCGATATTGCCGTCCACGTCGGCATACGCGAAATTCTGCGAGCCGACATCGAAATAGCTCAGTGCGGTCTGGAATTCGGCAAGGTTCTGCGCGCGATTGATGCGGCGGAACGATTCCAGCTCGAAGGTTGGACCCGAACCGACATAGGCGACGGAAAGTCCCGCGTTGCCGGTGATGCTGACGACTGGACCATTGTTGCGCCGCGGAACGATCACCGTCACCGCGCCGCTGGTGTAGCCGATCGAATTGTCGCGTTTGAGATTGTCAGTCTGTCCGTCACCGACCTGGTTGACGTAGAAATTCTGGAACACCCAATCGACCGGCTCATCCTGGCCATCGTGCACGATCGCGTACGGCAGACCGTAATTGTTGACCCGGAACGTTTCCTTGAACACGTCGGTCACGTCCAGGGAGTTCGTGGTCGTGCCCCAGCACACCCGGTCATTGCAGCCCTGGATGATGCCGGGCGCTCCAGCGACCGTCACACCCGCCGCATTGAATGCGCCGCTACCGGTCTGCACGATGTGCTGTTCGGTGAATACCGACGGCAAGCCGAGACTCAAATGTGGATCATTGGACAAAATCGGTTTTCCGGAGGCGGTGTGCGCACCGGCAACGACCCATTCGTTGCTGCCAATCTGCGCCTCATGCCGCTGCAGGGTCGCGCCGATCAACGGATTGTTCGCAATTCGCGCACGATAGTCGCGAGCCAGCGCCAGCGTCTCCGCATCGATCGGCGCAATCGCATCGGCGGCCTGGCCGATCAGAGTCTGGACGTCGCCAGGGCTATGCAGCGCCGCCACCGCTCCGTTGGCGCCGGCCGGTGCAAAGCCCGGCACGGTCACGCGACTGTCGGCCGGTGCGATGCGGTGCGTATCGCCAAAATACAGCGCCGCTGCATCGATGTGAGCGGCGGCCGCCGCCTGCTGATACGCGCCAAACGCGATGGTCGGATCGATGTCGAGATCGAATGACAACTGAAACGCCAGCGCCTTGCCGATCACGATCGAATCCACCGGTAGCCATGGTTCCGCACGGCTCAGCTCGAGTGCCTGGTAGTCCGAAGGCAACGGCGCACTGCGCAGCCAATAGTTGACCCCGTCCGCATACGCCTTGAGCCAGCCGCGGCTGTCGTCCGAAAGAGCATTCCAGGTAAGCCATGCGGCACGACGCAGCCCGATCGTACGCGCCTCCACATCGTCGGCCAGCACGCTCTGTCCAACCAGTTCGGCGAGCGAGCCACTGGCCGCGCGCCGGGACAGATCCATCTGGAAGAACCGGTCGCGCGCGTGCGCGTAGCCCTGCAGAAATGCGATGTCGTAATCGTTCGTGGCCTTGATCAACGGAACGCCTTCGCTGTCGTAGGCAATGCTCGCCGGACCACGCAACTCGGGAATCTTGATGGGATCGGCAGCAAGTGCAGGCAACGCCAATGCCGCGTTGAGCGCGAGAAACAATCCGATCCGGCGAAAATTCACATCTACACACGGCATGGTTTTTCTCCTGCGGGCGATGGGCGGCGACGGTGTCCGTTCCGATCCGGTCCGGGCATCACCGTATTGAACGCCTTGCGCAGGAAAAGCACTAGTTGCACTGCCGCATGGAATCGCGTTGGGGCGGACTGGGTTAACACGCAGACACTACCAACGCCGACCCCGTCGTCGCGAAAATCGAAAAAAGCGGGCGTGCACACGGAACGCGCCACCTTCGCCCGTCAAAGACTTTCCGTTCGATCGGCGCGGCGCAGCGCCACGCCGATCGAAGGCTGCCTTGCAGGTGCTGGAATCCATGCGCTGTATCAGGTCGTTTCGCCGACGATGCGGATCGCATCAAAACCCGCGTCCGACTGGCGCTCTGGTCTCAGTGAGGCTCGGTTTTTGCAAAATGAAACGCGGCCGCCAGCGACAGCCATGAAAGCAGCAAGGCAACGCCGCCCAGCGGCGTCAACGCCCCCAGCCAGCGCGGCGCGTTCAAGGCCAGTGCGTACAGGCTGCCGCAAAACAACAGGATTCCGACCATGCAGAAGCCGCTGGCGACACGCAAGAGTCGTCGCTCGCCGCGCTGCGCGAGGCTCGTGATGAACAGCAGGACAAGTGCGTGAATAAACAGGTACAAGGTTGCAGTACGCCACAATTCCACGCCGCGAGCGTCAAGCACGTCCGCAAGCGCGTGCGCGCCGAATGCGCCGAGGCCGACAGCCAGCGTTCCAGCCACCGCCCCAGCGACGCCGACCATGCGCATGGTTTTCAATGCACGCTGCCCGAATCCTGACACCCGCACAGCGCGTTGCGCATCAGTGCATTGCCTGCTTCGCGGACTTGATGTCCATCGGCTTTTTCGCCTCGGCCGCCTTGGCGTCAGCGGGTTTTCCCGCAGCCTTGCCCGAATCCAGCGGCTTGAGCAGATCTTCAATGGATTTATCTATATTGCTAAATTTATGCTCAGGCAAGACGAAGGTCCATCCGTCGAAACGCTTGCTCAGGCTTTCTGCCTCGGTCTTCAGGGATTCGAGACGCTGCGCCTTGTCCTTCGCGGGATCGGTCACCGAGAGCGGGGCCACGGAGTCGATCGGTTTCGCGTCCGCGGCTTTGGCTTTCTCCGCCTGATCCGCGATGGCCTTCTGCGCAGTGTCCCACTCGGTCTTGGCGCGCAACTGCGCCTGGTCGATAGATGCTTCGGCTTGCGCTTGATCCAGACTCGCGCTGATCCGGGCCAGCGCCTTGTCGTCGCGCTTCCAGGCCAGAATTGCCAGGGAAATTCCGTCGAAGGTGTGGAACTGTGCCTTGTAAACCTTTGCATCCGCCGACGGAGCCGCTTCACCCGCCGGGAACACGTCGTCCAGATTCATGCCGGCCACCGTCGAAGCCAGTCCGTTCGCCGCAAAATCCGAACTCAGCTCGCGCCCCTTCGGTACGTCTGCCACAGCGAAATTTGCGTCGTCGGCCTTGTTCTTGTAAGCACGAAGAACTTTGCCGTCCGGGCGGGTCAGCATCAGCTCGCGAATCCGCGTCGCCGGCAGATCGACGAGGGCCTTGGCCAGCCAGTTGGCGGCCGATTTTTCCGGAGCCAGCGCGCCCTTCACGAGCCAGCTCGGCATTTCGCCGGCACGGCGTACGTAAGTACCGCTGTTGCGCGAATTGGGATTTCCGATGATCAGCTGGGCCGGCTTCGGCAGTCCGTCCAATGCGACAAGTACACCTTTTGCATCGGCAGCCTTCACATCATTGACCGCCAGTTCCGCGTAGCGCGATTCGACGCTGGTCTTGGGTTCAAGGATGCTCGCATCGTGCAATTTGAACAAAAACTCGCCAATTTTCGCCGCGTCGGCCGGAAAGCCTCCCTTGTTCTTGACGTGCCATCCCGCATCCGTGCGCTGCAGCGACACGAGCAGTTTTTCCCCCGCACCGGTCAGGGTAACTGCACTGACATCGTTGAGATGATCGTGCAACTCCGGCAGTGCGTACACCGTCGCCTGCGCAGACTCCTCGGTAATCGGCTTGCGTCCGGCATTCAAGGCAACGGCAGCGAGTATCGCCGCAACGGCCGCCACGCCGAGCCGGACCACGGTCTTGTGATTCAAATGATTCATGCCGCATCTCCACTGACATCAGGCCGGCTGGACACCGGCCTGTATTGGGTCTGATTTTCGTGCCGAACTGCATTGCGCAACGCAGCGATGCCCGCGTTGCTGCGCAACGGGATCCAACTCAAGCCATGCGTCGCCGGACTTTCCAGACGCCAAATGCCAGCGCTGCGAGCGTCAGCAGGAACGGCATCAGCAGGATGTTCATCACCTTCAGTCTGGTGCCCAGCGATTCGATGTCCGCGTCGAGCCGGCGGCGCACGTCGCGCAATTCCTTGCGGATTTCCACTTTGCGCTTGAGGAACTTGTCCAGTTCACTCTTCTGCTCGGGGCTGAGAATCATCGCCTGATCCCGGCTCTTGCCGCTCTGCAGTTCAGTCAGCTTGCGCTCCGTGTCGCCGAGTTCCTTTTGCAGTTTGGTTTCCGTGCTGCGGTACTGCTCTTCGGCAGAGCGCTGCAGTGCCTCCACCGTGGTGAATGGACGCCGCGATGTCGCGCGCCCGCGGATCGAAATCAAGTCGGTGTCGCCGGACAGATTGTCGATCGCATTGATCACCAGGTCCCCATTGTTGGCGAAAGCATTGAGCACTTTCTGGCCAAATACATTCTGCACTTGTGCCCACAGCCGGTCGCTGAGCAGGTCCGTATCGCCGACCAGGAGAATTGCTCCGGCATCCTTGGATTCGATGAGATGACCTTCGTCCTTGCGCTCGGGAAATGCGGTCTTGAATTTGCCTTCGAGGCGACCGGCGATGACGTAGTGCTCGCCGCTGGGGGTGAAGTCCTCCAGCAGGCTCGACGGGTCAGGCAGGAATTTGATCCGGTCGACCGGCGCCAGCATCGACTGGTCGCTGGACTGGATCAGCGGCACCAGCTTTGCGGTGCTGTCCTTGGCGAGTTGGAAACTGCCCACAGTGGATACATTGATCGACTCCAGGTTTGCCGTGATGACGTCGTCGGGGCTGAGGTCTTTCTTCGCAAAGCCGAGCATCGCCGGATGGCGAACCGGAGGCGCGTTTGGTTGTACACCAACCTGCAGTGCATGCGCGCGATCGAGCACCACCTTGTCATGCGCGTACTCGACACCCCAGGCCTTGAACAGCCTGGCCAGGTCGGAGGACTTGTCAGCGAACATGGCCGCCTGCGGATTGTTCGGGTCCGCGCCGGAATCATCCTGCTCCGCATTGGGGTCGACGAACACGATCAGGTGTCCACCCCGCAATACGAACTGATCCAGTGCGTACTGCGCGTCATCGCTCAACTGCTTCGGATGCACCAGCACGACCAGGTTGATGTCCTTGTCAATGCTCTTGATCGCCGCGGCGTTGAGCTGGCGCACATCAAACAATTGGGACATTTCCTGGTACACCGCCCATGGCTCGCGCATCTGACGTGTCGCCTGGTCGAAACCCGCCGCCATCGACAGGCTGGAAATGAATCCGATCGCCGGCTTCTTGGTCGTCACCAGATCATGCAGAAGTTTGGCAATGTCATATTCCAGAAAGGACTCTTTTTCCATCTGGAAATAGGGAATGACCGCCTGTCCGTCGGTGGAATTGGTGCCGACCAGTCCGAAGTAGAGCTTTTCCCCACCCGCGCTGATCGGCACTGCTTGCAGACCGTAGCCCGCAGCGCGGTCCTCGTCCTCGGAGTACGGCAGCGGATCAATGACGTCGAGCTGCAATTTGCCCGAAGTGCGCGCGGCCATTTCTTCGAGCAGCTCGCGTACCCGCTGGTAGTAGCTGCGGATCTGCGGAATGTTCTGTGTCGCCTTGTCCGAATAGAACAGGTAGAGATGGATCGGTTCGTCGAGCTTGGCCAGGATGTTCTTTGTGCCACTGGACAGCGTATACAAACGGCTTTCGGTCAGGTCCATGCGCGCGCCGCGGAACAGGCTGTTCGACAGCAGCACGACCGCGACGAAAAGGATCGCCAGGATCGCGAGCGTGCTGGCGGTCAAGGTCTTGCGTGTGTATGTCATGAGTAAGGATCCTCAGTCGGCTTTCTTGAGGTCGATGACGACCGCATTGGCGTACAGCCAGAAACCGATGGTCAGCACGAAATAGACGAGATCACGCAGGTCTACCACGCCCTTGGCGATGGCGTTGTAGTGACTCAGGAAGCTCAGGCCCGACACCGCATCGACCAGGCCCTGCGGCGCAAAGCTGCGAAAGAACTCCAGCACCAGCGGAAAGCCGGCGAGCAGGAACAGGAAGCACACGACCACGGTCAGGATGAAGGCGATAACCTGATTGCGCGTGCCGGCGGAAATGCACGCGCCAATCGCCAGGAACCCGCCAGCCATGAGCAGACTGCCAATGTAGCTGGTGAAAATCACGCCATTGTCCGGGTCACCGAGATAATTCACGGTGATCCAGAGCGGAAACGTCAACGCCAGCGCAATACCGATGAAGCACCATGCGGCGAGGAATTTCGCCAGCACCGCCTGCCACATGGTCACCGGCAGAGTCAGCAGCAATTCGATCGTGCCACTCTTGCGTTCCTCGGCCCACAGACGCATCGCGACCGCCGGCACCAGGAATAGATAAAGCCAGGGGTGGAAATTGAAAAAAGGCTGCAAGTCAGCCTGACCGCGTTCGTAAAAACCGCCCAGATAGAACGTGAATGCTCCCGACAGCAGGAGGAAGATCACGATAAACACGTAGGCGACGGGCGTTGCGAAATAGCTGCGCAGTTCCCGTTTGAAAACCGTGACGATCGCACTCATGCGCGTGCCTCCTGGCTGTGCGGCAGTGTCACGCTGCGGAATACTTCGTCCAGGCGACCGGCTTCCAGCTGCAACTCGCTGATCGTGACGCCCTGCGCCTTGAGCGCATCGCTCACTGCAACAAAAATCGACTTGCCCTTGCGCGGAAACGCGGTGATGCGGTGATCCTGCGGGTCGATTTCGATCGTCTCGATATCCGCCACGCGGGCGAGCGCTGCTTTGGCGTCGCCCATATTCGTGGCGGTCAACGAAACCGCGCCGTGGTAACGCGAGCGCGCTTCGAGCTCGGTCGGCGTCGCGTCGGCGAGCAGCTTGCCATTGGCGATGATGACTGCCCGCGTGCATACCGCATGGACTTCTTCGAGGATGTGCGTCGAAATCACGATGATCTTCTCGTGCGCCATCGAATTGATCAGCGCGCGTACTTCGTGCTTCTGATTCGGGTCCAGGCCATCCGTTGGCTCGTCGAGGATGAGGGCCGGCGGGTCGTGCAGGATTGCCTGCGCCAGACCGACGCGACGTTTGAAACCTTTGGACAATGTATCAATCGGCTGATGCAGCACGCTACTGAGTTGCAGGCGCCCGATCACGTCGTCGAGGCGGCGACGGCGAGTGTCGCCGGTCAAACCGCGCAGCTCGGCAACGAATTCCAGAAAAGCGCGCGGTGTCATTTCTCCGTAGCTCGGTGCGCCTTCAGGCAGGTATCCGACTGATCGCTTGGCCAGGATGGGGGCATTTTCCACATCATGTCCGCACACGCTGGCACGGCCCGAGGTCGGTGCCAGGAAGCCGGCAAGCATCTTCATCGTGGTCGATTTGCCGGCGCCGTTCGGACCGAGAAAGCCAAGCACCTGGCCTGGCTCGACCTTGAAGGAGATACCGTCGACAGCCGTGAAGCTGCCGTATCGTTTCGTCAGTTGCTGTGTTTCGATCATGGTCAGATCACCCGCATTTTAGTCGTAGTCCACTTTCGTCGCATCCACAGCCACACCACGTGCAATACCGTTCGCCCGTGTTGCAGCCAGACCCGTCCGCTGATGCTTCGCCCTGCCAGGACCCAGGTCCCCGCAGCGCGGGCATGTCGCTGTTCACCAACCTTCCGCGGTCCGTCAATGACGCCGCGAAATGGAGGCGCGAGAATGTACCGCAAAAGCCAAAAAAAGTTCCCGCGATTCGATACCTGACATCGCAAGCGGGCGCGCGCGACGGTCAGGAAAGTATCCGGATGGAAAAAACAAAAAACCCCTGCCGCTTGCGCGACAGGGGTCGGGATGAAACCTGCCAGGCCTATGGCAGTGTCGTGCTGATCAGTGCTGGCCGCTGGCTGGCGCCGGTGTTGCTGCCGTATTCGGCACGGCGACCGGCGCGGTGGCTGGCTCATTGGCGGCCACGTTGTCGGTGATCGGGAGATAGACCTTGAACTGCTGCTCGTCGTCGGCCGTGGTGGCCGGATCGGTGAGCATCTGATCAAAGTAACGGCCGGTGGTTTCGTTGAACCGATAGCCGTGCGAAAGCGCGAAAGCCTTGAGCGACAGACGCATCAATGGCAATCCGGCAGGGCTGCCGATCCAGGTCGTGACCAGCGCTTTGCCGGCATAGCCGGTATGGGCGCGCACGCGGCCGGCGACAACCAGATTGCCCTTCTTGTCCAGTTCGCCGGGCTTGGGTTCGACGACCGGAGCTTCATCGTTCTGTTCCGTGACGGTAGGGGCAACGGCCGGAGCGATCGTGAAATCCCGGCCATCAATCTTGATCGATGCGGAGTCAATCGCTTGCGCGACGTCGTACACGTAATTCTCGTCGCCCCACTCGGTGGTGAATATCGAATGCGGGCCGACCGAATTGACGCCAGCCTTCTTGATCACCGCCTTGATTTCATCCATTGCCTTGCCGGTCTCGTAAGCAACATCGTCCAGCGAACGCGGCGCGGTGGTCGAGACAAACAATTCCGGGTGAGCAGTGACGTCGCCCACAAAAATATCCGTTGCGGTGTAATCCACGTTTGGAATCGAAGCCAGTTGCGCCTGCATGCTGCCAAGATTCATCAGAATCTGGCTGGCCGGTTCGCCGTTCAGATACATGCCGGACAGGCGCGCAAGCAGGTCCATGCCGTAGTCGACGTCGTAGGCCCACACGATCTTGATCAGGCGCGGATTCTTCTGCGGCGCGAACGTCATCGTGAATTTCTTGTTCTCACCCTTCCAGGGGCTGACCACGTTCCACACGATCGTGTGATCCGGATCGACCGAGGCAACTTCATAGGAGCCGCGCCCGAGGTTGGTCTGGTTGCTGTTCCAGTTGAGCTTGGCGCCCGGGCCAAAGTCCGGACCTTCCAGATTGAACGCCGTCTTGCCGTCGATCACCCGCAGCGCACCCCATTCCGGGAACTTGCGAAAATTGCTCAGCAAATCACTGATATGCCGAACATTGTGATAGACGTCGATCGATCGCTCGATATGACCATGGGCGGGCAGCATCAGGGCAAAACCAATGCCCAGCACGATCACGATGATCGCCGCGACGATGAATTCGAAAATACGCGTCATTCCAGATGTCTCCAGGACTTCTTCCGGTCGGTCCCGCCAACGCGGGCGCACGCCGCATGGGGCAGTCGTTCACTGGCTCGACCGATGACCGCGCAGGCTGTGCGAGGCTACCGAATCATGCCAAGTCGCGCATGGTACTTGCTCCGGCGAGCGAAGGCCATCGTCCCGGACGGACTGCCTCATTTGCGCAATTCCGATACGCATTCCAGCCGAAAAAGATTCGCGTACGAGGCCCGCTCGGCAATCAGACGATACCGAGTTCGAATGCTTTCAACACCGCACGCGTGCGATCGCGCACGCCCAGCTTGGACAGGATATTGGAGACGTGATTCTTGACCGTGCCTTCGGCCACGCCCAGCGAATTGGCGATTTCCTTGTTGCTGTAGCCCCCTGCCATCAGACGCAGGATTTCAGTCTCGCGTTCGGTCAATGGGTCGGGGCGATCCAGACTGACGAACTCGTTGTGCATGCGCTCCAACCCCGTCAGCAATCGTTGCGTCACGACTGGCGCAACCAGCGATCCGCCCGCGGCAACGGCCTTGACCGCGTCGACCAGTTGGTCGAGGGAAACGTCCTTGAGCAGATAACCACGGGCACCGGCCTTGAGCCCGGCGAGCACCAACTGGTCGTCGTCGAACGTGGTCAGGATGATGGTCGGTGGCAATTGGTTTTGCTGCGCGAGCTGATTCAGCACATCAATGCCGCTCAGGCCGGGCATGCGCAGATCCAGCAGGACTACGTCCGGGTTGGATTTCGGAATCAGTTCGACCGCCTGTGCGCCATCCACCGCCTCGCCGATCACGCGGATCTCGTCGGAAAGTTCCAGCAGACTGCGGATGCCCTGGCGTACCAGGGTTTGATCGTCGACCAACAAAACCGAAATCATGCAGTTGTCTCCAGCGGAAGCCATGCGTCGAGGGCAAAACCGCGATCGCGCGAGGTGGTGATGGCGAGCCGGCCGCCGAATTGTGCGAGACGTTCGCGCATTCCGGACAAACCATTACCCGCTTTGATGTGATCCGAGCCGCGCCCGTCGTCCCGTGCATGGATGATGATCTCACCATCGCTGTATTCGAAACTGAGCCACAGCGTGTTCGCCCCCGAGTGGCGCACGGTGTTGGTGATGATCTCCTGCGAACAGCGTAGCAAGACTTGCGCCCGACGCGGGTCTTCTACATAGAAGCGCGGTGGCAGATTGAGTTCGATGATTAATTGCGGCACGCCTTCCACCAGCGTCTGCAAGGCCAGAGTCAGATCGATACTGTCGTCCTCGCGCATCTGGCTGACAACTTCGCGCACGTCGGACAACAGCAGCTTGGCCACCGATTGCGCCTTGCGCACGTGATCCTGCGCCGGTTGCACGACCAGATGGCTGGCCACTTCGAGATTGAGGCTGAGGGCGGTCAAGTGGTGCCCGACCAGATCGTGCAGCTCGCGGGCAATACGCAGGCGTTCGGCGATACGGCTGGATTCGGCGAGCAAGGTGCGCGTGGCTCGAAGCTCAGAGTTGAGTCGGCGCTGCTCGTCGCGCGCCTCGGCTTGTTGCTTGGCGATCATCGAGGTAAAGAAGGTCAACGCGGACAGACCCAGATAGATGCTTGACTGCAGGATGGCGAAGCCGACGGTGAAATCGGCGCGACTCGCGAACACCGGCACCAGCGCATAGTTCTGCAATACCACCCAGACCAGCGCCACCCGGGGCGGCAGCAGCCATGGCAGCAGTACGGCCACGACCACCAGCAACAAGGCACACAGACCATTCTGGCTGAACCAGCCAATAGCGGCCGCATCCGCAACCAGCACCGCCAGCATCAGCGCCTTCCACGGCGAGAACCGGGCGCTGCCGAGCCGCCGGGTGAGCGCCCAGAACACCAGACCGAACAACAGGTAACAGGCAATCCACCAGAACAAATAGGCGGTTGGACGCTTCTGTTCAAGCATCTCCTGCAGGCGGCTGCCGTAATCGAGCAGCGGGATGCCGACACAGAGGTACGTGAACAGTCCGGCATAGCGCAGCAGCCGGATATGATTGAAGTGGGCGAGGGACATGCGCCGATGATAGGCGCTGCGGACGGCAGCGGTAACCTGCCCGAAGTCATTGGGCGACGATTCCATCACCGGTGACCGCCGTTGCGGTTCTCACCTCACCAATCCTTAACCTCGACGCATGGCGTGGCCAGCGTCCGCGGCGCGTGCGATAATCCGCCGCCTCGCGGGACGTGCATGTTCGCTCCGCCCGCCAATACCGTTGGAGCACCGAATGGCCATCGCCATCCGCGACGTGCGCGAGCACGAGCTGGATTCTGTCCTTGCATTGAACAACGCCGCAGGCCCGACGATTCTGGCCCTGGACAGCACCAACATTCGCTGGTTTTTTGACAATGCCGACTATTTCCGTGTCGCCGAATCGGACGGTCATCTGGCGGGCTTCCTGATTGGCCTGTGCGACACCGCGGAATACGAAAGTCCGAATTTCCGTTGGTTTCGCGAACGCTACCCGGCATTCGCCTACATTGATCGCATCGTGGTGGCCAAGCCCTACCGCGGTCTCGGACTGGGTCGACTGTTCTACGCTGATGTCACCAGCTTCGCCGAAGTGCGCGTTCCCGTGCTGAGTTGTGAAGTATTTCTGGAGCCGCGCGACGACGTGTCGGTGCTGTTCCACGGCACCTACGGTTTCCACGAGGTGGGACAGCAGATCATGGCCGCGGTTGGAAAACGCGTCAGCCTGCTCGCCAAGGATTTGCCGAGCTTTGCGTTCGTGCGTGACACCTACCTCAACGGCCCGACAGGCCAGCTACCGAATCAGCCCTGGCTCGCGGAACGCTCGCGCAAGGGTGCTGCCAGCGCGCGGCGCGCGGCTGGCGGCCATTGACACGATGGCGAATCGCGCCAGCCACGCTCCGATCGGCGAACCTGTCGGCGAACTCAAGTTTGGCCAGGTCGGCATTGCCAACCTGCGTCTGAAAATCCTTGATCCAGCGGCACTCGACGCGGAGCTGGCGCACAAGCTCGCCACCGCGCCGCAACTGTTCTCGCGCGCCCCGGTCGTACTCGATTTGAGTCATCTTCCACAATTGCCCACTGTGGAACAAGTCGGTGAGTTGCTCGAACGAATCCGTGCGGTCGGCATGTTTCCGGTCGGCCTCGCCTATGGAACGAGCGAGAACGAAGCACTCGCCCGCAGCCTGCAACTGCCGGTGTTCGCCAAGTTCCGTACCGCCTACGAGCGAAGCAGCGAGGAAGCCGCAATCGCACCTGCTCTGCCCGCCGTTGCGCCCGAACCGGCAGCCGCGACGATCAGTCCGGCAGCACGCTCGACGGCGCCGGCCCAGCATCAGACCCTGCCCGTACGCTCGGGTCAGCAGGTCTATGCCCGTGGCGGCGACTTGGTATTGCTCGGAACGGTCGGCAACGGAGCCGAGGTCATTGCCGACGGATCCATCCATGTTTACGCCACGCTGCGCGGCAAGGCGCTCGCTGGCGCACAAGGCGATACCTCGGCGCGCATCTATTGCCAGGACTTTCAGGCGGAGCTGGTATCGATCGCCGGTCACTACCGCGTATTCGAAGATATTCCGCCCGACCTTCGTGGCAAGCCGGTGCAGGCGTGGCTCGATGGCGAAAAACTGCTGCTCGCGCGACTCGGCCACTAGCCACCGCATATGGCATTCGTACATAAAATCACAAAGATTCACGTGGAGAAATCAACTTGACCCAATTCATCGTTGTCACGTCGGGCAAGGGCGGCGTCGGCAAGACCACCTCCAGCGCATCGGTAGCCGTGGGACTCGCGCGACATGGCAAGAAAGTTGCCGTCATCGACTTCGATGTCGGCCTGCGCAATCTTGACCTGATCATGGGTTGCGAACGCCGCGTCGTATACGATTTCGTCAATGTGATTCACGACGAATGCACGCTGAAGCAGGCGCTGATCAAGGACAAGCGCTATGAAACCCTGTATGTACTGGCCGCTTCGCAGACGCGCGACAAGGATGCCCTGACCAAGGAAGGCGTCGAAAAGGTTCTGAACGCACTCCGCGACGAAGGCTTCGACTATGTCGTGTGCGACTCGCCTGCCGGCATCGAGAAAGGCGCCTTCCTTGCGATGTATTTCGCGGACCGCGCCATCGTCGTGGTCAATCCCGAGGTCTCGTCGGTGCGCGATTCGGATCGCATCCTTGGCCTGCTTTCCTCCAAGACCCGTCGCGCCGAGGTCGGTGGTGAACCCGTTCAGCAGCATCTCCTGCTGACCCGTTACAACCCCACCCGCGTCGCCAACGGCGACATGATGAGCATTGAAGACGTCAAGGAAATCCTCGGCATCGAAGTACTCGGGGTAATTCCCGAGTCCGAAGGCGTGCTGGCGGCGTCCAACGCCGGCGTGCCGGTGATTCTCGACGAAGCGTCCAACGCCGGGCAGGCCTACGACGATGCGGTCGCGCGATTGCTGGGTGAGGATCGTCCGATGCGTTTCACCGAGGCACCGAAGAAAGGGCTTCTCTCGCGCCTGTTCGGGAGTTGAACATGGGAATTTTTGACTTTTTACGGGCACGCCCGAAAAACACCGCGAACGTCGCCAAAGAGCGGCTGCGTATCATCGTCGCGCAGGAACGTGCGCAGCGCGGCACGCCGGACTATCTGCCGCTGCTGCGCCGCGAAATTCTCGAGGTTATCCGCAAGTACGTCAACGTCGACCCCGATGCAGTACTGATCAATGTCGAGCGCGACGGCGACCATGAAGTACTGGAGCTGTCGGTATCGCTGCCAGACAAGGCAGATGCTCCGATCGGCGCCGCAGGCAATGCCTGATTGCCGCGCTCTGCAATGCGACCTCTGAACTGATTGATCGACGTGACATGCCGATTCGCGCCGCAGATCCTGTCCCTGTTCACGATTCGGTATTGACGCTGGCGTCACTGGACCGCGGTGCCGTGCAGTCCCTGCTCGCGCGCTACGCGCTGCAGTTGATCGTCGTCGACGACAGCGCCAGCATCCCGGGTAGCTACTGGGGTGAATGCGAAGCCGGCATCATCGGCAGCGCGGTACACGCGCGCAGCGATACGCCGGTGCATTCGCTGCTGCACGAAGCCTGTCACTTGATCGTACTTCCGCCGCAGCGGCGCGCACAAGTCCACACTGACGCCACCGATTCCGTTGCCGAAGAAGACGCCGCCTGCTATCTGCAGATACTTCTCGCCGACGAAATTCCCGGCGTCGGACGCGAGCGATTGATGTGCGACATGAATACCTGGGGCTACACGTTTCGCCTGGGTTCCGCCCAGGCGTGGTTCGAGCAGGACGCGCAGGACGCGCGCGCCTGGCTCGACGCACGCTGCCTGCTCCCTGATCGATCGCCCGCCGATTCCCCCTGAATTGCTCCGCCGGATTGAACACGGTAAATCGGTTCAGTCGAAAGAATCGGCAAAAATAATATCGTCAAAAATGCGACAGGTGGACAATTCCGATGTATTGCCAGCGCTATCGACAGCCACCGCGCTGATCACCTTGCCGACGAGATTGAGGCTGCTGCTGGCGACGGAACCGTCATTGAACGTCGAGGTACCTTGAAAACCTGCCGGCGCGACTATCGTTACTGACGTCGATCCGACCGCGGTACGCCCTTCCCCACGCGCCCCATTGCCGCACGCCGAATCGGCGAAGAACTGGATCAAGTAGTTGCCCGCCGTGGTGGTCAGGCGGCCGCTCACGATTCCGCTGTGCGAACTCCCACTGGCACGCGTCAGAACGGGCCAGTTCAATCCCCGATTTGGCAGACTGCTCGCGCC
The DNA here is from genome assembly GCA_039934615.1 of Tahibacter sp. Taxonomy (GTDB): domain Bacteria; phylum Pseudomonadota; class Gammaproteobacteria; order Xanthomonadales; family Rhodanobacteraceae; genus Tahibacter. The sequence continues at coordinate 62,246 of JBDTLV010000001.1, read as the reverse complement.
GGCGGCCGCATCATTGTCGTTCGAGTCCGCGCCATCGTTGCCCAGGTCGATGCTGAGACCGCCGTTCGAATGCGTGGAATTGGATAAAAGCAGAATATGCCGGCCTGCGCCGATCACGACGCCGTCGCCGAGATTGTAGGCGATGCTGTTCAGAACGATGTTGTTGTCGGATGCACCGTTGATCACGGTGATGCCATGCAGACCATTTGGCAATCCCGAGCAACTCGGCAGGCACAGCTCGAAACCCGCACGCAGCCCGATACGATTGGAAGAAATGACGTTTTCCTTCGCCAGACTGCCATCGAGGGTAAGCCCGTTCAGCGAATTTCCGGAAATGACGTTGTCGCGCACGCGGTTCTCGCCGCTCTCGATGCTCATTCCGACCAGATTGCCGGCATCGCCGTTGCCGCTGCGCGTGGTCCCGATGAGATTGTTCTCGACAATATGAAACCCGTTGTCGAAGCCGGAGCCCGTGACAATTTCTATCCCGGTACCGGTCGCATAAGAAATCAGGTTGCGCTGCACATCATCGTCGCCACCGACCAGGGCGCCTTGTGCTGATCCGCCGATCCGCAGATTGACCGTGCTCGAATTCAGGTTGACGCTACCCAGCGGTCCGCCGAACTGGTTACCCGTGACCGAATTGCCATTGCCACCCGACAGGCGCACCGCCGAGTCGGAGAATCCGCCGAATCCGATGCCGCTGACATTCAAGCGCGTCGAGCCGGAACTTGGCGTGCGCAATGCGTGCGTCGTTGTTCCACCGCCGACCAGCGCAACGCACAGAGTCGCGTCGAAACCCGTGCTGCTTTGATTGCGCACGCTGCCGTTCTGACTGTAGCCGTCGATGGTCACCGCTCCTTCAATATTCGGTAGCGGGCTTGCCAGGTTGATGGTGCGTGGACAGCTGCCGGGAATATTGAAACGGATCACATCGGCGACGCTGCTGTTGTTGGCCTGGGTGACCGCAAAACGCAGCGATCCGGCAATCAGCGCATCGCTGGTATTGGTGACCAGCAGATTGTTCAGGTCGTCCACATCGGTTTCGTAAGCGCCCAGGTCCGGTGCGTTGCCGACCAGTCGCGGGTTTCCGGCGATATCCGAGCCCGGCAATCCGCCCGGCGGTATCAAGGTGCCGAAATTCACCGCAGGAGACGTACTGACAGGCAGAAATGCCGACGATCCGCTGCCGGAGAACTGCGGATTCTCATCGAGGAGATTCACCGGTGCGCTCTCCGGCGCCGGGGTGAACGACGTCGTGTGCGCAATGTTGCGTACCACGCGCACCCGCTCGGTGCCATCGGTTCGAAGATCTGTCGATCCATTGTTCCAGAAAATATTATTGTAAATATCAACATAAAAACCGTCGTTGCTGCCCGATGTGTCATCAATGCAAAGGCCCTTGCCTGCATTGTTGGCAAACGTCGACTGGGTCACACTCATGTCGTCGAGCGAATAGGCGCGAACACGCACGGCGCAACCGCTGGATCCATTGCCGGTGATCAGCACCTGGCTGAGATTCACCACGTCCGCGCCGTAGATGTCGACAGCCGTATTGAGGTTGCTCGAACAATGGGGCGAGGCCACGCAGGCGCTGCGAACCTCGACACGGCGCAACGTCACCGTCGCGTCCGCGAGCGAAGCGGTATACGCATACAGGCTGATGCCCGCATTCATGCCGATCAGGCTCAGCGACTCCAGGTGTAGGTCGGCAGCCTTGAGCGAAAAAAGATCGTTCACGCCAATGCCGAACTGGATGCGCGTGTCCTTGGGGTCCACGCTGGTGCGACTGCCGCAACCGGGCGCGTATCCGCCGATCAGGGTCAATGCATCGCTTACATCGTCGGTGCCGGGCGGATGCGGCATCGAGGACAATGTGTACTGTCCCACGACAATTTTCGCGACAACATCCTGATTGTCGGATTCAGCAATTGCGGCGGCAAAATCGCTGACGCTGTCGACGCAGAACTCGGCGTCGGCGTGCGCGACCTGCGCTGCGCCCATGAACGCAAACAAGACGAACAAGGTGCGGATCACGAAGCTCATGACATTTTCTCCGGTAGACCTGGCGCTAAGAAATCCGATGAGTGCCGAAACGAACACTCGAAGCGGTGATGGACGTTCACGGCGACGCAGCCGCGAGAGGGTCCGAGTAACGTTGCTGCGACGACGATTCGTCTCTGGATGCCGAAAGCCCGGTCGCACCGTTTGGCATCTGATTCGCGGCAACTCGACGCCTTTCACGGCCGGGAACAACAAGTCGCCGTGCGAATTTCCGTCCGGTGTGTTCGTTTTGCCGCGCTTTGGTGTTTGGATTGACGAGGCCCGCCGCTGCGTGGACCGCGTTCATGGAGACCGTGCATGGTGGTTGATGAGTCGATTGCGGAAGTCATCGAACCGGCCGCAGGAATCGGGCAGGATCGGCCCGACGTGCGCGCGACCACCCACAGGCATGAGAGCCGGATGACGAGCGAACCTACCGAACACCTGCTGCAGCGCATCCGCGCCGGCGATCCGGCGGCGCGTCAGCGTCTCTACGATCGCTATCGCCCGCTGCTGCAGCGCTGGGCGCACGGTCGCCTGCCGCAATACGCGCGCGACATCAACGATACCGAGGATCTGGTCCAGATCTCGTTGTTGCGCGCTCTGGAACACCTGACCGAGTTCGAGGCGCGCGGTCCCGGATCCTTCCTCGCCTATCTGCGTCAGATCCTGCTGAATCAGGTTCGACTGGAATTGCGCGCCCGTCGCCGGCATGGACGAAAAGTGGACATTGAGGCGATTGAGCTGGTCCAGTCGAACGCCACCTCGGCCGTCGAAATGCTGGTCGGCGCCGAGCGCCTGCGCGCCTACGAGGAAGCGCTTTCGCGCCTGGACCGGCGCGTGCAGGAACTGATCGTGCTGCGACTCGAATTCGGTTTGAGTTATCAACAGATGGCCGCCGAGATCGGCGGCACCCCGGACGCGATCCGGATGACCCTCGCCCGCGCACTGCGCGGCATGGCTGAGAGCCTTGCGCATGAAAAGACCTGACCGCGATTTCGACGTTGCCGCCACCGCGCTGGCTGACGAGCAAGGTATCGACTGGGCTCCGCTGCTCGCCGACAACGACGCCGACGGCGCTGCACTGGAAGGCTTGAGGCTGCTCGAAGACGTAGCGCGTGCATTTCGCGACACCGGCGCGCAGAGCACTGCGCCAGCGCCGGGAAATATCGCATTGTTCCATTGGGGAACACTGGACGTATGCGCACCGCTGGGACGCGGAGCCTGCGGCGAAGTTTGGCGCGCGTATGACCCTGCCCTGCAGCGCGATGTGGCCCTGAAATTGCGGCCTGAAGGCGACGTCAACGCGGTCAGCAACGCGGAGTTCCTGGCCGAAGCGCGCCATCTGGCGCGTCTGCGGCATCGACATGTCCTGGCTGTCTACGGCGCCGGCCTGAACGACGGCCGTGCCGGACTCTGGACGGAACTGGTCGAAGGTCGCACCCTGGCCAGCGTGGTGGCGCAGGACGGCTCGCTGGCGCCCGCCGAGGCCTTGCGGATTTCGCATGAATTGGCGACTGCTCTCGTCGTCATCCACGGCGCGGGACTGATCCACGGTGATGTCAAAGCCGAAAACGTCATGCGCGAACCCGGTGGCCGCAGCGTGCTGATGGATTTCGGCGCAGCCGGCAACGTGCAGGAGCTGGCCGCGCGCAGCGTGTTGCAGGCGACACCCCGCTATCTGCCGCCGGAAGTGCGCGACGGTTCTGCGCCTGTCACGCCGGCGGTCGATCTGTATGCACTCGGAGTTCTTCTGCACTTCTTGCTTAGTGGACGCTATCCGGACCCGGCACAGCCGCTGGATGCATTGCGACCGGACCTGGGCACGCGCACGCTGCGACTTGTCGAAAGTGCCTTGGCCACGGACCCGGCCGCACGACCACCCGATGCACGCCAGTTCGCGGCGCGGCTTGCGACGCTGGCGCTGCCCGTCCAGGCCCGCGGTATCCGGCTCGGCCTCGCACTGGGCGCGTCCGCATTGATGCTGGCACTGCTTGCGCTGGCTGGGTTGGCCTGGCACACCGATGCACCGATGGCCGACTGGCACGCTGAAGCAGCTTTCATGGATCCAGACAAGACCGCGCCTCACCTGGATGGCGCGGCATTGATGCTCGGAGAAGAGATCGCGCTGAACTATCGCGCGAATCAGGCCAGTTTTGTCTACGTATTGAACGCCGACGACAGCGGCGAAGTTCATGTCCTGTTCCCTGTCGCGGAACTGGACCAGGGCAACCCGCTGCCTGCCGGCGAGCATCAACTGCCCGGTACGACGCGGGGCCAGGCATTGGCCTGGCGCGTGGACGGCCAAGCCAAGTGGGAAGAATTCGTTGCGTTGGCTTCGCCGGTGCGCCTGGCTGGCTTGGAGGCGCGGCTGCAAGCCGCGCACAGCGCGCGCATTGCGCAGATCGGCACGGAACGCAGCGTGGGTTCGCTGGCGCCGCGCGCACCGCTGCCGACTGGCCTGCGCGGTGCCGCGTTGCGCGAGCTCGTCGCGCAGGCACAGGCGGAACAACCGCGCCCCGGCACAGTGCTTTTGTGGATATTGCAGGCGCCACACGCACGCTGACCGCTGTGCGACTGAGCGCGGTCTGGCGCCTGTCGGCTCGCGGTAGACTGTGGCAACATCGTTGCCGGGCCTAAACATGTCGCTCGCATTGCATCGCTGCCTGTTGCCGCTGTTGATCGCCATCGCCCATTCGACGTCAGCGGAGTGCCCAGCCAATGCTTCTGCATCTCTCGATGCCGGACTGATGCACGTGGACAGCCTTGCTGGGCGCGGACTTCTGGATACGGCCGAGGCCGCTGATTGCCTGAAGGCCGTTGAGGCCATTGTGGACAATGCAATCGAGCAGGCAGCGGTCGATGTGCGTGTGGCGCGATGGCTGCTCGACATCGGAAAGGCCGAGCAAGCCGACGCACGCATCCATTCGGCGCTGCCCTCGGATGCACCGATGCCGCTACGCATCGAGCACGCACTCGCCCGCGCGGATATTGCACTGACACAGGAGCGCTACGCTGACATCGAAGTCGACTTGGCCAGCGCGCTGAAACTCCTGGCGCAATCTGCGTATGCCAATCCGCAGAGCGAATTGCGCGCGCATCTGATTCGGGTCAGGCAACAGATCCGGCAACGCCAAACCGCGCCGGCGCAAAACGAGGCCGAAATCACACTGGCCTTCGCCGAGCAACGATTCGCTGCCGACAGCGACGAAGTGATGGCAGCCCTGATTGAGATTGCCAGCGCCTCGCGCTTGCGTGGCGACCATGGCAGCAGTCTGGACGCGCTGGAACGCGCACTCGCCATCGGCGCCGGAAAGTCCAACGCCAATCCGCGCCTTCAGGCACGCGCCCTTGTGATGCTGGCTCAAACGCGCAAGCTCAGCGGCGATTTCGAACGTGCTGGCCAAGCCTACACGGTCGCACTCGAATGGTTGGCAAGGCACCCGGAGCCGGTACCCTTGCAGCTCGCTGCCGCACTGCATGGTGTCGCCAATCTGCACCGCGACAACGACCAGCTATCCCAATCGCTGATCGAATACGCCGATGCGTTGCCGGTGTTCGAACTCGCCTACGGTTCCACTTCTTCGCAATTATCACAAGTACTCAACAACTACGCCAACGCACTGGGCCTGTCAGGTCGCCTGGATGAAGCTCTGGCGACGTACGAGCGCGCGCTGGATATCGCCGGAAAGCTCGGTGGCCTGGACGATCCCTCGCTGTCGCAACCGATCGGCAACCAGTCCCTGATCCGGCTGTGGCAGGGTGATTTTCGCAAGGCCGAGGCAGGCTTTCGGCGCGCGCTGGTTTTAGTTGCCGGACAAGCCTCTGCAGCGGAAACCAATATGGTCTTCGCCCACCTCGGACTCGCCGCGAGCCTGTGGGGCCAGGGTCGCCACAGCGAAGCGTTCGCCGAAGCCGAGAGTGCCGAGATCGAACGGCAGCTTGCAGTGAGCCTGGCCGGCGCGCGGTTGTCCGAGGAAACAACTATACAGTTCCAGGAAGTGCTCAGGCCGAGCCTGGATATGGTCAACGCGATCGCGCTTGAGTCCGGCGATCCGCGCTTGGTCCGACGTGCCTGGGAACTCGGCATGGGCGCGCGCGGACAGGTCACTCAACAGACCGCCGCGCGCCTTGCTGCGGGACGCAGCGCGCGCGACCCCGCGCTACGGCAAGCTTTTGAGGCATGGCGCGCGGCGAGCACACACATGACGCAGTTGCGGCTGCGCGCCTTGTCGGGAAACGACGATGGCGCTGCGCGACGTGCCGCGCAAGCGGTACTTGATCGCAGCGAGCGGGCTCTTGGCCGCGCATCGGCATCCACGCTGAGTGCGCTGCGGCCGATTGTTCCGAGCCTGGTGCAGGTTCGCGCCGCGCTGCCGCCAGGCGCATCGCTGGTGAGTTTTTCCAGTGGCAACGTTCGCCGTCCGGAAGAGTTCGCCTCGCTTTCTGCAGAGCGCAGGGCGCGCGATATTTACGCCTTCGTCGGTCAAGCCGACGGGGCGCCGCGTATCGCGCGGCTTGGTGATGAGCGCAGTCTTGGCCTCGAAGTTGCGCGCTGGCGCGATCTGGCCGGCAGGCCCGACACTGATATCGCCGATGTCGACGCGCTCGGCCTGCGGTTGCGCCGCGAACTAATCGATGCACTGCAATTGCCAACAGCCAATGCCACAATTCTACTAATCCCGAATGGCGAACTTGCACGACTGAACTTCGCCGCCTTCCCGCTTGATGATGGCCGCTATGCCGTCGAAGCCGGATTGCGATTCTTCCATCTGAATCACGAAACCGAGCTGCTGCTTCCACCCGCCAATGTTTCCGCAACCCAGCGCGTGTATGCCGTGAGCGATCCGGCATTTGCGCCCGCCAATGGAACCTGTGCGGCTGCCGCGAGCGTCGGTCTGCCAGGCACGCGCCGCGAAGTGAAAGCGCTGCGCGAGCTGCTGCCGGCCCACGCACAGCTCACCGAAACGCACGGCGAGCTCGCGCAGGAGGCGATCGTGCGCGGCAGTCTTGCCGGCCACGATGTTCTGCATCTGGCCACGCATTCGCTTGATCTGGATGCAGGTTGCGGCAGCGGCGCGCGTGGCGCGGGATTCGCCTTTCGCGAAACGGCGACAGATCCGACGACGCAGCGAATCGGCGCCCTGCTGCTCGCGCCGGGTCCAGCCGACGACGGACTGCTGACCGAAACGGAAATCGCCGCGCTGGATCTTTCCGCCGTACGTTGGGCGGTGCTGTCGGCCTGCGATACCGCTCTGGGCGAAAGTCGCGCCTATGAAGGTGCATTTGGCTTGCGCCGTGCCTTCGCCCTGGCCGGGGCTCGCACGGTGATCATGAGTCTGTGGCGCATCGACGACGACGCCAGCGTCGAATGGATGACCGCGCTGTATCGCGCACGCTGGCGGGATCACGCCGACAGTATTGCAGCACTGCACACAGCGATGAGCGAAACCTTGCGCGGACGTCGCGCCACTGGCCGTAGCGCACATCCCTATTACTGGGCCGGTTTTGTCGCAGCGGGCGACTGGCGCTAGCCAAGCCGGCACCGAACCTCCCCAACAAATTTCCGCGCGTTCCGCACGCTGCGCCGCAGCTTGCCTCAGTGCGCCGAACGCATTAGTACTGCCGGGTCATCGCACAGCACGACGTGCCGCTGGGCAGCCCTGATCAACCAGAGGCGCGGATCCGGATACGCGCCTAATTGGCCAGGATGGCAACGACACCTGGGTCGAAGTGCACATTCGTGGTTGGCGATTTCAGGGTGTAGTACTACCCTGCCGTCTTGTATTGCCCTTGTCGGGAGACTCGCTCGTGAATCCGTTGAATCGCACCCTTGCTCTCGCCGTAACCCTCGCACTGAGCGCCTGCCAGACCGCGCAAACCCGAACCGACGCACCTACGGCAACGCCCAAGGCGACCCCGGCGACGAACGCGACAACGGCTGCGGACGCGGACCGTTTCGTTGCCGAAGTGAACCAGGAACTGCGCGATTTCTACGTGGAGACCACCGCGGCGCAATGGGTTTCCGAGACCTACATCAACCAGGACACCGAGTCACTGGTCTCAAAGGCCAATGAGCGCGCGCTGTCTCGACTGTCGGTCGATGTGGAAAAAGCAAAACCGTTCGAGTCGCTGCAGGGCCTCAAGCCCGAAACGCGTCGCGGCATCGACCTGCTCAAGCTGCAAACAGCGATGCCGGCGCCGAAGGATCCGAAAAAGCTCGCCGAGCTGACCGAGATCGCTTCGCGCCTGAATGCCGCCTACGGCTCGGGAAAATCCTGCAAGGATCCCGCGAAACCTGAAACCTGCCGCAACCTGACTCAGTTGTCCGCGACTCTGTCGAAAAACCGGGACTGGGATGCGGATCTGGAAGCCTGGAATGCGTGGCATACCGTCGGCCGCGGTATGCGCAAGGATTACGTGCGCTTCGCCGAACTGGTCAACGAAGGCTCGCGCGAACTGGGCTATGCCAATGCCGGTGAAATGTGGCGTTCCGGCTATGACATGAGTGCTGCCGATTTCCGCAAGGAAACCGATCGCCTCTGGAAACAGGTCGAACCGCTATACACCCAGTTGCAGTGTTATGCCCGCACCAAGCTGGCGAACAAGTACGGCGAGCGCATGCCGAAAGACGGCACGATTCCGGCGCATGTCACCGGTAACATGTGGGCGCAGGATTGGTCGGCCCTGTATCCGCTCCTGCAGCCGTATCCCGGCGTTTCCAATCTCGACGTCGATGCCGCGCTCAAGCACAAGGGCTATACACCGGAAAAAATGGCGCGCCGCGCCGAAGATTTCTACACGTCAATCGGCTTCCCACCCCTGCCCGCCTCGTTCTATACGAATTCACAATTCGTGAGACCCAAAGACCGCGAGGTGGTGTGTCACGCCAGCGCCTGGGACCTGAACCTGCGGGGCGACGTGCGCATCAAGATGTGCATGGAACCCACGGAAGAGGATTTCCGCACGGTCTATCACGAAATGGGGCATATCTATTACTACTTGGCCTACAACAACTTGCCGCCGTTATTCCAGACCGGCGCGCACGACGGATTTCACGAGGCCATTGGCGACACGATGCAGCTGAGCCTCACGCCCACCTACCTCGCGCAGATCGGTCTCTCCGCAAAGGCGAAGCAGGATCAGAAAGTGGTGCTCAATGCGCAAATGAAGATGGCGCTGGAGAAAATTGCCTTCCTGCCGTTTGGCAAATTGATTGACGAATGGCGGTGGGGCGTCTTCGATGGTTCGATCACGCCGGAAAACTACAACGCCGCCTGGTGGAAATTGAAGCGCCAGTATCAGGGCATCGCACCGGTCGATGCGCGTGGCGAAGACAATTTCGATCCGGGTGCCAAATATCACGTTCCGGGCAACACGCCTTACATGCGCTACTTCCTCGCGCATATCCTGCAGTTCCAGTTCCAGCGCTCCCTCTGCGAAGCTGCCGGCTTCAAAGGACCCCTGCACGAATGCTCGATCTATGGCAACAAACAGGCCGGCGCGAAATACTGGGCAATGCTCAACCGGGGTGCGAGCCAGCCGTGGCAAGCGTCGTTGAAAGAACTCACCGGCGGTGGCGAAATGGATGCGTCCGCGATACTTGACTACTTTGCTCCCTTGTACGCCTGGCTGCAGGAACAGAATAACGGCAAGGAGTGCGGCTGGACCGGCAAATAGCCGGCGCTGGGCCCTCGGCAATTCCACGCCGTGACAGCCCTGCAATCCGAATCCGAAATACGCCGCCGCAGAGATGCGGCGGCGACACTTCAGGTCACGGTCGCGGCTTGAACATCGCGGCATCCAGTATCGACCACAGATGCACCAGCCAGCCGAGCAGCACGAACCACAGGATCGCGGCGAGCACGAACTGCACGATGGCCATCATCAATCGACCTTGCAGCAACTGACCCAGACCCGGAATAAAAAAGCTGCACAACGCGGCGATCACGTTGCCGCCGGAACCCTGACCCACGCTGGTATTCATCGTTTGTCTCTGACCTCGGGAGGAATGCCAGAGCTATATGCTGTCAATCGCAAGCCGATTCAAGGCGGCGATCGGGAAAGGGCGATCCGGTAGCCGGCCCTGGAACTTCGCTTAGGGGTGCTCGGCCGGCGAATGCGCCTTTCCGCGGCGCAGCAGATACAAACCGCTGAGTATGATGATGCCGGAACCGAGCAGCACGATACGGTCCGGCGCGGTATTCCACAGATACCAATCCAGACAAATGCCCCATAACAATGCGGTGTATTCGAGCGGTGCAATCACGGAAGCGGGACTGCGGCGAAACGCTTCGGTGACGCCGTACTGACCCAAGGCACCGCTTACCGCCAGTCCCGCCAGCACCTGCCAGTGTTCGGGCCGGATCGCCACCCAGTCGCGCCACGCCGCGAGTGTCGCGAATCCGCTCAGCATGAACAGCATCCAGAACACCATGCTGAGGGTTGAGTCGGTGCGGCCGAGCACGCGTACCGTGATCGCTGAAATCGCATAGCTGCTGGCGGAAATCAGCACTGCGATGCCGCCTAGCGACAGCACGCCGCCAACCTGCGGTCGCAGCACGACAACCGTTCCGGCAAGTCCGACAAGAATCGCCAGCCAGCGTCGCCAACCCACCCGTTCGCCCAGCAAAGGGACCGCCAACGCAGTGACCAAGAGCGGCGCCACGAAAAACAGCGAATAGGCTTCAGCCAATGGCAGCAGGCGCAGGGCGTAGGAAAAACTGGCGAGCATCACGACGGACAACACGCCGCGCAGCAGGTGCAGGCCCCAACGCACCCGCAGTAGTTGGCGCGGACCACCCGCGACGGCGACCCAGACCAGGATCAATGGCAGCGATGACAGTCCGCGCATTGCCGCAACCTGCATCGGCGGATAGTGCGGTGAAAGGACTTTCAGACCTGCATCCATCAGGGCAAAGGCGAGGACAGCTCCAAGCATGCTCAGAATGCCCCGCGCATTGCCTTCGCTCCCATCCTGCATGCGCGCTTCCCGTCAAAGAGCATAAGCATAACGTGCGCGGCAACCGACGCGGAGCAGCGACGCGAAGCACATCATGGAGCGCGCTGACGTGTCACCATCGACACTTCGATTCGTGAAGGAGATCGCGCATGACGATGTTGCGCATGAAACTGACCTGCTGCTCGCTCATTTGCGCCGCGCTCGCGGCCGGATGTTCCGCGCCCGAGACGCGAACCGATGCCGACATGCGCAGCGAGCCGATCGGTGTGGCAGAAGCGGCGGTCGATCGGTACGACAGTGTGTCCGGGCGGGAACCGGAAGTCATCGCCGATCTGCGCGCCGCGCCTGCGCCGGCGCAGGCGGAAATCATCGAGGGAAAGATTCAGTCCGCCGACGAGCGACTGCTGACCGCACAAGGTTTTGTACGCATCGGCGACAGCCGGCACGCCGCCGATGATCCGCAAGCGCTGCAGCGCGTGCGCGAACAGGCCGTGCGGGTCGGCGCGGACAAGGTGTTGACGTATCCACATATTACAGCGGATCCGGTCGACGGCAGCGCCACAGCGACGCTCAGGGCCGCCTACTTTGTGCGTCTGCGCCTGCCATTTGGCGCAAGCTTCCGCGACCTTTCACCGACCGAGCGCAAAACGCTACCGGGCGGCGTCTGCATCGGCAGCGTCATCGGCAATTCACCCGCGTCGGAGGCAAATCTTGGCGTGGGCGACTACATCACGCAGATCGATGGAAAGAGCGTCGATAACAAGCAGCAATTCCAGGCGCTGCTCAAGGATCGCGCGGGAAAAACCGTACAGCTGACCATTCAGCGCAACGGCGAGACACTGACGCGAGCGGTGCGTCTCGGAAAATTCGTGTCGAATCGTTGATTCATTTCGCTACTTTTCCATTTGGCGCCATGCAGCGAAATTGCGGACGGATCAACCGGGCGACGGGCGACGCGCAGATTGCATGGCCAGCGCGACAGGGCACGGCGAATCGCCCGATCAAGTCTCGGTTCCGACCATAAAAAATCAATCCAAACAAATATTTGGGATGAATCATCGGGTGGCACAATTTCTGTAGTGGATAAGCAACGGTCGCAATCGCGGCCAGTCCTTCCCATGATGGAGATGCACCGATGGCCACCACCAAGCGCACCACGTCAGGAACCGGTACCCGCACGCGCAGCAGCAGCCGCGAAATCACACCGCGCAAAGCAGGTCTTACCAGCAAGGCGGTCAGCACGATCGCCAAAGCGCGCTCGCCGCGAATCTACGTTCCGCTGTTGATCGCCGCCGGCATCGGCGCTGCAGTCTTGCAGCGCGTATTGTCGGCGTCGCAACGTCACAGCAGCGGCAAGATGCTCGGGGCGGTTGCCGCAGAACTTCAGCCGCGCATGTCCGAAGCGATGCGCGCACTCAGCGCGTTTGGCCACGATCTGCGCGCCAGGATCGCGCGTTGAAGCGGCACGCGCCTAAGGGAGACCTGACCATGTATAAATCAGCCATTATCGCTTTCTCTGCATTTGCGGCCTTTCTTGCCGTGACCGTCCAGGCCCAGGCCCAGGATCAAGCCCAGCATCGCAGCGAACTGCAAACCCAGGACGGCACTGTCGAAGTGCACTGGGGACAACCCACGGTCGCCGAGCCTGGACCGAAACCCGCATTTGCCGAGCTCGATCGCGATCACAACGGATCGATTGACGAGAACGAAGCACTCGCTTACCCCCCGCTGGCGAACGATTTCATCCTCACCGATCGCGACCGCAACGGGTCAATTTCAGCACGCGAATACCAACGCTGAAGGCGAACGTGATTCGATATTCGGAATCCATGGATTGACGGCATTGCTTAACAAGGAGTCGCATCGTGAAAAACAGAATGGTAGTGATGATGTTGGTATTGCTGTTGCCTGCAGTAGCGCTGGCCGGCCCAGGCAAGCGCGACGCTGAAGTTGCGCTCGCGGAAGCGCGCAGCGGCGTTGAATCGGCTGAACGGGCAGGTGCCGCTGAACATGCTTCGAACGATCTCAACGCGGCGCGCGACGATCTCGCTCGCGCGAACGGTGCGTTCGAGCATCGCGATTGGGAAGACAGCGTGATGGCCTCGGAAAAAACGCGCGCCGACGGCACGCTCGCGGAAGCGCGCAGTCGCCAGCATCGTGCGGAAGCAAGTACAGCCGAAGTGGAAAATGCAGTTCGCACACTGCGTACGGAACTCGGCGTGAAGGGAGAAACGCCATGAATCGCGGCCATCTGCATGTCTCCCTGCTCTTGCTCGGCGGGTTGGCCCTGGGCGGTTGCGCCAGCACACCGCGCGGACCCGCGCCCGAGATTGTGCGGCTTCAGGAGCAGTTGGATCAGTTGCACCGTGATCCGCGTGTCGCACGCAACGCGGATCCCGAACTCTCCAAAGCCGACATCGCTGTGTCCGCACTGGCACGGGAAGGACGCAGGCTGGATCGACGCATGTTCGACCACGGCGTGTATCTCGCCGACCGACTCGTGCAGACCGCCGAAGCCGAAGGTCTGGCCCGCTACGCCGAACAGCGCGCGAAAGAACTCGGCGCCGAGCGCGAGACACTGCTGTTGCAGGCGCGCAGCAAGGAACTGGACGTCGCACGCCGTACAGCGGGCAACGCTATTGCGGTCGCGACGCTCGCCCAGGAACGCGCCGACGCCGAACGCGCCAACGCCGCTGACGCGCGCCGTGACGCCGACGCTGCGCGATCCGAACTCGATCAGATGCGTGCCAAGCTCTCCGAGCTGGAAGCTCGCCAGACCGAACGCGGACTCGTGATCACCCTGGGCGACGTGCTGTTCGAAGTGGACCGTTCGGAGTTGCGCGCCGGTGCCACGCGAAATCTCGACAAGCTGGTCGCGGCACTGCGCGAAGACGAGCGAACCACGATCGCGATCGAAGGTCATACCGACTCGACCGGTTCGCGCGACCACAATCTGGACCTGTCGAGTCGCCGAGCAGAGTCGGTGCAGACCTACTTGACCACCCACGGCATTGCCGGGAGTCGCGTCAGCGCTCGCGGCATGGGACAGGACTACCCCGTCGCCGACAACGGCTCGGCGTCCGGTCGCCTGCAGAATCGCCGCGTTGAAGTGATCGTGCAAACGACCGTCGTTAAGTAACGCGCCGGATCGTGCATCGTTGCGGGGCCGCTGCGGCGGCCCCCTTTGCGCCTGACAGGATGCCCGCCATGCGCAACACCGCTGGCACTTGTACACATTGCCTGCCTGCGCACTGCCGCTCTTCACTCTTTGATGGCCAGCGATGCCGGGTTTCGTTTATGGTGGACGAATTTCCCGCTGAAAACGCCCTCCCATGTCGCTAGTTCCCATTACGTGGCGCGATCATCTGCGCTACCGTTTCGAAAACACCTTGTCGCGCGGCGCCATTGCGATCATCGGCTGGCTCGCGGTCGTTTCCGCGGCTATCGTCCTGTTCGCCGCCGTCGTATTGATCGTCTTGCATGTGCCGGAATCCCCCGCCGATCCGACATCGAGCTTTGACCTGGTCGAAGGATCATGGCACGGACTGATGCATGCGCTGGACACCGGCAATCTCGCCGGCGATCAGGGCTGGACGCTGCGTCTGACCATGCTGTTCGTGACCATCGGCGGTCTGTTCATCGTCAGCATCCTGATCGGCACGATCACCTCGGCGCTGGAATCTCGCCTCGCGCAGTTGCGCAAGGGACGTTCCCGGGTGATCGAGGTTGAGCACACGTTGATTCTGGGTTGGTCCAGCAAGGTTTACTCGATCATCGGCGAACTCATCATCGCCAATGCCACGCGCAAGAAAGCGCGCATCGTGATCCTTGCCGACCGCGACAAAGTCGACATGGAGGACGATGTCCGGGCAAAGTTCCCCGACACGAAAAACACCGTCGTCATTTGCCGTCGCGGCAACCCACTCGATCTGGATGATCTCGCCGTTGTCGAGCCGCATGCGGCGCGCTCGATCATCGTGCTTGCTCCGGAAACCGAGAATCCCGACATCCACGTGATCAAGTCCGTGCTCGCGATCACGAATAATCCACAACGCAAGAAAAGTCCCTATCACATAGTCGCGGAAATCCGCGAGACGAAGAATCTGCAGGCGGCCGCGCTCGTCGGCGGCGACGAGGCGATCTTCGTGCAGGGCGACGACCTGATCGCTCGCGTCACGGCGCAGACGTGTCGGCAGTCCGGTCTCAGCGTGGTGTACACGGAACTGCTCGATTTCGACGGCGCCGAACTCTATTTCAAGGAAGAGCCCGCGCTGGTCGGCCGCAGCTATCGCGATGCCCTGTCGGCATACGCCGATTCGGCCCTGATCGGCCTGATGCGCGGCGATGGCGAAGTACTGATCAATCCGCCAATGGCCACACAGCTCGCCAGTGGCGATCGGCTCATTGCGATCAGTGAAGATGACGACACGATCGTTCTCGCATCCGGTCCACCACCCGCACCCGACCTGGGCAGCCTGGTCGACATGCCAGCCGTCGCACCGACCGCGGAACGCACCCTGATTCTGGGCTGGAACGAAAAGGCCGAAGCGATCATTCTGGAACTGGATAACTATGTCGCGCCGGATTCGGAAGTCATCGTGTTGTGCAGACGCGAAGGTGCACGAGAGGCGCTGCTCGCGCTCAGCAAGCGGCTACAGCGCCAGCGCGTCCGGTTCGCTGACGGCGAAATCACCGATCGCGCCACCCTCGATGCGCTGAAGGCGCCGGATTTCGGGCACATCATCCTGCTCAGCTACACGCAGCTGTCCGCGCAAGAGGCTGACGCGCAGACCCTCATCGCGCTGCTGCATCTGCGCAATATCGCGGAAGCCTGCGGGAGGCGCCTCTCGATCGTCAGCGAGATGATGGACGTGCGTAACCGCGCCCTCGCCCAGGTTGCGCGCGCGGACGACTTCATCGTCAGCGACAAACTGGTCAGCCTGATGCTTTCGCAGCTCTCCGAGAATCGCCAGCTGGATCGCGTCTTTCGCCATCTGTTCAGCGCAGACGGTTCCGAAATCTACATTCGATCGATCGGACAGTATGTCAAATCCGGCCTCGCGGTGGATTTCTATACCCTGATCGAGGCCGCTGCCCGGCGCGGCGAAACCGCGATCGGATATCGCCAGTTCGCCCATGCGGACGACGCCAGCCGCGGCTTTGGTGTGCGGGTCAATCCGAACAAAGGCGAGAAAATAACATTTTCACCACAGGATCAGCTCATCGTGCTGGCGGAAGATTGACCGTGCACACGCCCGATACATGCATGGCGAGTCGATCATGACCGACGCCGCACGGCTCGCGGTCATCGGTGGCGGGCCAGCGGGCCTGATGGCGGCAGAAGTCGCGATCGCAGCGGGATTGCAGGTCGATCTGTACGAAGCCAAGGGTTCGGTCGGACGAAAATTCCTGCTCGCTGGCAAGGGCGGTCTGAATCTCACCCATTCGGAACCGTTCGAGACCTTCGTTGCGCGCTACGGCGCGCGACGCCGCGAGGTTGAAACCTGGCTACGCGAGTTTGATGCCGACGCGCTCCGCGGTTGGGCACGGGATCTTGGCGTGGAAACATTTGTCGGCACGTCCGGACGCGTCTTCCCGCGCGATCTCAGAGCCGCCCCCTTGCTGCGCGGTTGGGTACGCCGCCTGCGCCAGCAAGGTGTGCGTTTCCACACGCATCGCCGCTGGGTCGGATGGGCGCCCTCGGCGACAAATCCCTTATGTCGTCCGCGTCTCATCGACGACGCTGGCAACGAATACGAACTGACCGCCGATGCGGTCGTGCTTGCCGTTGGCGGCGCGAGCTGGCCGGAACTGGGGTCGGACGGCAGCTGGGTGCCCTCACTGGAGGAACGCGGCGTCGACGTTGCTCCGTTGCTCCCGTCAAACTGCGGCTTTGATGTGGACTGGAGCGAACACTTCGCACAACGTCATGCGGGCGAGCCGATCAAACCGGTGATTGCGCACTGGACGGATATGCACGGGCAGCCGCGCCAACGTCAGGGCGAATTCGTCGCCACGGCGAGCGGCATCGAAGGCAGCCTGATCTATGCGCTCTCTGCCGACCTGCGCGAAAGCATCGCCCGTGACGGTTTCGCCAGCATTCGCCTGGACCTGACCCCCGGCCGCGATCTCACCCGCCTCGAACGCGACCTGGCACGACCGCGCGGTGACAAATCGATCGCGAGTCACCTGCGCCGCTGCGCTGCCATCGACGGCGTCAAGTCGGGGCTGTTGCGGGAAGTGTTGAATAAGGAACAAATGCACGACATGGCTCAACTGGCTGCGACGCTCAAGGCCTTGCCCTTGCGCCTGCGCCGCGCGCGCCCAATTGCCGAAGCCATCAGCAGTGCCGGCGGAGTGAGCTTTGCGGCACTGGATCCGCAGCTGATGCTGAAATCGCTGCCGGGCGTCTTCTGTGCCGGCGAAATGATCGACTGGGAAGCGCCCACGGGCGGCTATCTGCTCACTGCCAGCTTCGCCAGTGGGCGCATTGCCGGTCTGGGTGCCGTGAACTGGCTACAACAGCCGCGAGCGCCCGGCTTCGCCTCGGCGGGCGTTGACTCGCCGCCAGAGAAATAGACAAATACCACCTTTCCAAAAAAGCGAATCGCATGCCTCGTCAGTACAGTATGGGTGGTCGCAGCAACGCCGCAGCAGCCGGCGCGCACGGTAGTCCGCCACCGGCCAAGAGCAGCCTGCGCGAACGATTCAGCGCGCTGCGCAACCTCGCTCCGTTTCTGCGCCTGATCTGGCAGACCAGTCCCGCCATGGCGCTGGCAACGGCCGTGCTGCGACTGCTGCGCGCACTGATGCCGGTGGCGACGTTGTACGTGGGCAAGCTCATCGTCGATGAGGCAATTGCGCTCGCCAGCGCCGGACACGCGCTGCACACGGCGCGCGAATGGCTGGCCAGCGGCGTGATGGTTCACCTCGGCTGGTTGCTGTTCCTCGAATTCTGCCTCGCAGTCGGCAGCGATATTCTCGGTCGCGTCGTTTCGCTGATTGACGCGCTGTTGTCAGAGCGCTTCAGCAACGACATCAGCGTGCGCCTGATGCAGCACGCAGCGACCTTGGATCTGGAGGATTTCGAAGACAGCGAAATGCAGGACAAACTCGATCGCGCGCGTCGTCAGAGCATGGGTCGCACCAGCCTGATGGCACAGGTGTTCGGCCAGGCACAAGATCTGATCACGATCATCACGTTCGCTATCGGCCTGATCGCCTACGCGCCGTGGCTGATCCTGCTGCTCATCGTCGCTCTGGTTCCGGCATTTATCGGTGAGGCGCATTTCAATGCACAAAGCTATTCGCTCAACTATGCATGGACCCCGGAGCGGAGAGAGCTGGACTATGTGCGGCAAACCGGTGCCAGCGTCGAGAGTGCGAAGGAAGTCAAGATTTTCGCGCTGCACGATTTTCTGATCGACCGTTATCGCGAACTGGCCAGCGGCCTGTATGAGGCGAACCGTCGCCTCGCTCTGCGTCGCGCGGGTTGGGGCAGCCTGCTGACCGCGATCGGCACGATTGGTTACTACGTCGCGTATGCCTTCATCGCCTGGCGTACGGTACGCGGTGATTTCAGCATCGGCGATCTGACCTTTCTGGCCGGATCATTCCGGCGCCTGCGAAATCTGCTCGAAGCCTTGCTCGCGGGATTTTCCCAGGTCGCGTCGCAGGCACTCTATCTGGACGACCTTTTTTCGTTCTTCGAAATCCAGCCGGAAATCCGCTCGCCTGCCAATCCGCTGCCGTTCCCCCAACCCATACGTGAAGGTTTCACATTTGAAAATGTAGGCTTTCGCTACCCGGATGCGGAACGCTGGGCAGTGCGCGATTTGAATTTTCATCTGCACGTTGGCGAAGTACTGGCATTGGTGGGCGAAAACGGTGCAGGCAAGACCACTCTCGTGAAATTGCTGGCGCGGTTGTACGAGCCCGACGAGGGACGCATCCTCCTCGACGGCCACGACCTGCGCGATTACGACCTCGCTGCATTGCGCGCCAATGTCGGGGTGATCTTCCAGGATTTCGTGCGCTATCACCTGACTGCCGCCGAGAACATCGCGGTGGGTCGCATCGATGCACGTGCCGATCGGCCGCGCATCGAACGCGCTGCTGAACGCAGTCTCGCCGACGAGGTCATCGCAAAACTGCCGAAGCGCTATGACCAGATCATCGGCAAACGCTTCCGCAGCGGCGTCGACCTGTCGGGCGGCGAATGGCAGAAGATCGCGATTGCGCGCGCTTACATGCGCGATGCGCAGTTGCTGATCCTCGACGAGCCGACCGCTGCGCTGGATGCGCGTTCCGAGTACGAAGTATTCCAGCGCTTCAAGGAACTCAGCGCCGGAAAGACCGCCGTGCTGATCTCGCATCGCTTTTCGACAGTGCGCATGGCCGATCGGATCCTCGTGCTCGAAGCGGGTCGCATCGAAGAGGTCGGTAGCCATGAGGAACTGCTGCGCAATGGCAAACGTTACGCAGAGTTGTTCGAATTGCAGGCGGCCGGCTATCGCTGAGTGCTCGGGCGACGATCGTCAGGTCACCACATCGGGTGTGTCGCGTCCCAGTCGCTGCACGATGCCTGCAATGTCCAGGGCGATCTGCGCCAGCGGTGCGAGCACCGCGTTCGGTTCCAGCGCGAGTCGACCGGCGGCACTTTCGTAGTGCTCGAGATAGACCCGCAGCGTTGCTCCTGAGGTTCCTGTACCGGACAGACGCACCACGATTCGCGCTGCTTCGCCGAACACCAGACGCAGCCCCTGCTGGGTCGCGACACTGCCGTCGATCGGATCGGTGTAACTGAAGGAGTCTGCCAGCGTAATCGTATAGTCGCCGTGCCGCTGTCCGACGCGATCGGCGAGGCTGGCCTGCAGCGCACACATCAACTCGTTCGCCAAGTCGACAGGCAAGCCTTCGTAGTCGTGGCGCGCATAGTAGTGCCGGCCATAGCGCGCCCAATGCTGTTGCGCGATCTGCGCCACGGACAGACCGGTCGCAGCGAGAATGTTAAGCCACGCCAGAGCGGCCCAGACACCATCCTTCTCGCGCACATGTGATGACGAAGTGCCGAAGCTCTCCTCGCCGCACAAGTCGATCCGGCCAGCATCGAGCAGGTTGGAGAAGAATTTCCAGCCTGTCGGCGTTTCGAAACATTCAATATTTTTATCTTTTGCGACACGATCCACCGCGCGACTCGTCGGCATCGAGCGGGCGACGCCGCGCAATCCGTTGCGATATTTCGGAATCCGCTGCAGATGAGCGGCGAGCATCGCGAGCGAATCGCCGGGCGAAACGAACATGCCACGTCCGAGTATCATGTTCCGATCGCCGTCACCGTCACTGGCGGCTCCGAAATCCGGTGCATCGGGGGCCATCAGCGCATCGACCAGTTCGCGGGCGTAGATCAGGTTCGGATCCGGATGGCCGCCGCCGAAATCCGGCAATGGCGTGCCGTTGATCACACTGTCGGGCCTGGCGCCGAGCAGATCGACGAAGATTCGTTGTGCATACGGTCCGGTGATCGCATGCATCGCGTCAAAACGCAGTCGATGCCCCGTCCGCAGCCACGCACGAATCTGATCGAAATCAAAGATGCCTTGCATCAACTCCGCATACGCCATCACCGGGTCCACCACGTCAACCCGCAGGCCTCCAGCGTCGACTGTACCGATCCGCGACAGGTCCACCGGCGCGAGCTCCGCGATGCGGTAGCGCGTGATCACGCGGCTCGCTGCGTAGACCTGTTCGGTCAGCGACTCGGGCGCCTGACCGCCGCCGGCTATACTGAATTTGATACCGAAGTCGCCGTCCGGTCCGGCCGGATTGTGGCTCGCGGTGAGCAGTAGTCCGCCCGCCGCTCCGCTCCGCGCAATCAGGTGCGATGCGGCAGGCGTCGACAGGAATCCGTGCTGACCGACGATGACCCGCTCGACACCGTTCGCCGCAGCCATCGCAATCGCGCGCTGCACCGCGACATCGTTGAAATAGCGCCCATCACCGCCAATCACGATCGCGGCGCCGCGCCAATGTGGCATTGTATCAAATATCGATTGGAGAAAATTTTCCAGATAGTGCGGTTGCTGGAAAACCTTGACGCTCTTGCGCAGACCTGCAGTACCGGGCTTCTGATCGGTGTAAGGCTGCGTGGCGACTTCTCGGTTCTGCATGGCGGTCGACGACTCGATGCGGAAAGTGTGAAGTGTAGCGCCAGCGATGCGACCGGCGCTGAACCGCGGTCCAATGTGCGAGCGGGTCTGCGGCGCGGTCCTCATTCGCTTGGAAATCGGACAAATGGCTCTGGATTTTGCACGCCGGAAGTCGCAGTCTCACGGACTTCGATCCCTGATCGTTAGCTGCCGGAGTTCCGCACCATGTTGCGCACGCTATGCCGCACCATCGCCCTGCTCGCTGTTGCCAGCCTCACCGCCCACGCGGCCACGACCAATCTCGGCACCGCATCGGAGCGTTCCGGATTTCGCAAGACCGGCCGCTACGACGAAGTCATCACGCTTTGCCATGAATTCGAGAAGACCTGGCCGCAGCAGGTCCGCTGCATCAATTTCGGAACCACGCCGGAAGGTCGGCCGATGCTCGCGCTGGTTGCTTCGCGCAGCGGCGCGCTGACTGCCACCGCGGCGCACGAACGCAAGCTGCCGGTGCTGCTCTCGCAAGGCGGTATCCACGCCGGTGAGATCGACGGCAAGGACGCGGGACTGCTGCTGTTGCGCGAGCTGCTCGAGAATCGCGTCGGCAAGGGTACCCTGGAGAAAGTCGTCTGGGTCTTCGTGCCAGTGTTCAACATCGACGGACATGAACGCATGGGGCGCTGGAATCGCCCGAACCAGCGCGGTCCGGAAGAGATGGGCTGGCGCACCACCGCGCAGAACATCAATCTCAATCGCGACTACATGAAAGCCGACGCGCCAGAAATGGTCGCGATGCTGAAGCTGATCAACGAATGGGATCCGATCGTCTACACCGACCTGCACGTCACTGACGGCGCGCAATTCGAGCACGACGTGTCGATTCAGATCGAGCCCATCCATGCGGGTGATGCCGGCCTGCGCGACGCGGGGCGTGCATTGCAGAACGACTTGCTGGAAAAGCTGCGCAAGCAGGGTTCGCTGCCGCTGCCGTTCTATCCGTCGTTCGTGATCAACGATGACCCCACATCCGGATTCGCCGACGTCGTGGCGCCACCGCGTTTCTCCACCAGCTATCCGATGCTGCGCAATCGCTTTGGCATGCTCGTCGAAACGCACTCGTGGAAGGACTACGCGACGCGTGTGCGGGTCACCCGAAACACCCTGCTCGACCTTATCGAACTGAGTGCCGAACGCGGTGCCGGCTGGCTGGACATCGCGCAGGCCGCCGACACGCGAGCGGCGCAGTTGGGTGGCAGCAGCGTGCCACTGGACTACAAGGCGAGCGACAAGGCACACATGATCGCGTTCCGCGGCTACGCCTATACGCGCACGCCATCGGCAATATCCGGCGCGCTAATGACCCACTACGACGAGAAGAAACCGCAAATCTGGAATATTCCATTGCGCGACGACGTGCAACCGATACTCAGCGTCACCGCGCCGGTCGGTGGATATCTCGTGCCGTCGGCGTACGCCGACGACGTGGCACGCAAGCTCGACGCGCACGGCGTGGAGTACCAACGCCTTTCCCACGCACTGCCGCACTGGGCGACCGAAACATTTCGCGCCGACAAACACACGATCGAAGCCACTTCCTTCGAGAATCGCACGCGCATGACATTGGAAGGCAACTGGAAGGCGGAGCCTCGCGATGTGCCGGCCGGGTCCCTGTTCGTACCGATAGCGCAGTCGCGCGCGCGCCTCGCAATGGGGCTGCTCGAACCACAGGCGCCCGACTCCCTGGTGGCCTGGGGTTGGTTCAACGGTGCGTTCGAGCAAAAGGAATATATGGAAGAATACGTGGCCGAACAGATCGCGCGGGAACAGATGGCCAAGGATGCGAACCTGGCTGCAGAGTTCAACCAGCGCCTGGCCACCGACCCGGCTTTCGCGAAGGATCCGGCCGCGCGTCTGCAGTTTTTCGCCAAGCGACACAGTTCCTGGGACGAGCGACTGAATCTGTATCCCGTGATGCGGACGGCGCAACGGCCCGACTAGTTGATTCGGGCGAATTTCCGAGCAGCGGGTGGTGCGCGAGAGGCACTGGTGGCTCGCCCGCGTCGAGCCGTGGGCGCGAAGGATTGCGCTACGCTCACATCCGGGCATGCCCGCGCAGCCGGGCTTCGATGCCCACTCATCGCATCGCGCTTGCTCATCGCATATCAACATAAGCAGTCCGACTTGCGCGCATCCGGCACAACAGCGAGCATGCGCAGCCTGCTTCCGGGCGCGCCGGCATTCACGTGATCGAATTCAACCAGGTCCACAAAAGCTATCGCATCGGCGCGCGCGCCGTAGCGGCGTTGCATCCATTTGATCTGCGCATTGCGCACGGCGAGGTGTTCGGCATCATCGGCGCTTCTGGCGCGGGCAAATCGACCTTGCTGCGACTGATCAACCGGCTCGAAAGTGCCGATGGCGGTCGGATCACGCTGGATGGCGCCGACGTCAACGCACTGGACGCGAGCGGCTTGCGCACGCTGCGCCGGCGCGTCGGAATGATCTTCCAGCATTTCAATCTGCTCGCTGCGAAAACGGTGGCGGCGAATGTTGCGTTTCCGCTGAAACTCGCCGGTGACATGACGGCCACGGAAGTCGCCAGTCGCGTCGAACAGTTGCTCGCACGGGTGGGCTTGAGCGAGCACGCACACAAGTTCCCCGCACAGCTGTCCGGTGGTCAAAAACAGCGCGTCGGCGTTGCCCGCGCGCTGGCCTGCAAACCCAAGGTGCTGCTTTGCGACGAAGCCACCAGCGCGCTGGATCCGCAGACCACGCGTTCAGTACTGCAGTTGCTGGCGGAATTGCGCCGAGAATTTGATTTGACGATCGTGCTGATCACCCACGAAATGGACGTGATCCGCCGTGTCTGCGACCGCGTCGCGGTGCTAGACGAGGGACGGATCGTCGAAACCGGCTCGGTCACCGATGTATTCCTGCATCCGCGCCATGAAGTCACAAAACGCTTTGTGGATGAATCCGAGCAGGTCGACAGCGCGGAGCAACGCCGCGATTTCATTGCCGCGAGCGGGCGCGTGTTCCGTCTGACCTTCCGTGGTGAATCGACCTACGCACCGCTGCTTGGTGCCGTCGCACGCGAAACGGGAGTGGACTACAGCATCCTGCATGGCCGCATCGACCGGATCGGCCGCACACCCTTCGGCCAGCTGACTCTGGCACTGCGCGAGGGCAATATCGAAGCCGCGCTGCAGCGCTTCCGCGACGCCCAAGTCAGCGTTGAGGAACTGCACTGATGGACGGCAGCTGGTTCGGCAACGTCGATTGGCACGACATCGGAACCGCGACGCTCGACACCCTGGCCATGCTGGGCGGCTCACTGCTGCTGACCGTACTGCTCGGCCTGCCACTCGGCGTCCTGCTGTTCCTGACCAGTCGTGGTCAATTGCTGCAGCAGCGCTTTGTATACGCGATGCTTTCGCTCGTTGTGAACATACTGCGTTCGGTCCCGTTCATCATCCTGATGATCCTGATGATCCCGCTCACCGTTTTCGTCGCCGGCACCTCGCTCGGCGTAGCCGGCGCTATTCCGCCGCTGGTGATCGGCGCTGCGCCGTTCTTCGCGCGGCTCGTCGAAACCGCATTGCGCGAAGTTGATCGCGGTGTCATCGAGGCCAGCCTCGCGATGGGTGCGACCACGGGCCAGATTGTATGGCGCGCATTGCTGCCGGAGGCGATGCCAGGTCTGCTGGCGGGCATCACCGTCACCGCGATCGCACTTGTGTCCTACACTGCCATGGCCGGTACGATCGGCGCGGGCGGTCTCGGCGACCTGGCGATCCGCCACGGCTACCAGAGTTTTGAAACCGACGTCATGTTCGTCACGGTCGTTTTGCTGCTGGTGCTCGTGCAGATCTTGCAGATGGCGGGCGACCGGCTCGTATTGCGCTACAGCCGGCGCTGATCGCGTCGACCGCATTGGATACAAAGGAAACACAATGAACAAATTGCTAATCCTGCTTGCGCTTTGCGCCGCAAACGTGTCCGGCCAGGCCGGTGAACCCCTGACCGTCGCGGCCACCGCAGTACCGCACGCGGAGATCCTCGAATTCGTCAAACCGGCGCTGGCAGCGCAAGGCGTGGACCTGCAGATCAAGGTGTTCACCGATTACGTGCAGCCGAATATCCAGGTCGACGAAAAGCACATCGACCTGAACTACTTCCAGACCAAGCCCTACCTGGATAGTTTCAACCAGGGTCGTGGCACGCATCTCGTCACGATTACCGGAGTACACATCGAGCCTTTTGGCGCCTACTCGCGCAAGTACCACACGATTGCCGACCTGCCGCAAGGCGCGAGCGTCGCGATCCCCAACGAGGTCAGCAATGCCGGTCGCGCCTTGCTGCTGCTGGCCAAGGCCGGCGTGATCACGCTCAAGGACCCAACCAACGCCCTGGCCCGGCCGCGGGATATCGCGAGCAACCCCAAGGATCTGAAATTCCGCGAACTCGAAGCGGCAATGCTTCCCCGTGTACTCGAACAAGTCGACCTCGCGCTGATCAATACCAACTATGCGCTTGCGGCCAAACTGGATCCGACCAGGGACGCGCTGCTGATCGAGGATGCGCATTCTCCGTATGTGAATTTTCTCGTGGGTCGGCCGGACAACCAGAACGCCGACGCCGTGAAAAAACTCGCGGCGGCACTGACCAGTCCCGAAGTGAAGTCCTTCATCGAAAAGAAGTATCACGGCGCGGTTCTGCCGGCGTTCTGAGCCTTCGTCTGTCGCATGCCTGAACAGCCGTCCGCCATGGCAGGGGGCTGTCACGCGCCGGCAAGACCTCGAATTTCAGTCACGGCAACGAGCCGCCGAATGTTGATCGGATGTGGCGCCGGCGTGGTGAACCGATGCGGCGCCGGTCGAACGCATTCCGGTGGGCAGCAGCACTTGCATCGCGCCACGAAACCCGCATCTTGTGCACATGCCATCCGCCATTTTCCACCCCGCCACCGCCGCCTGGTTCAGGGCCAGCTTTGCCGCGCCGACGCCAGCCCAGCAAGACGCGTGGCCGGCCATCGCCTCGGGCCGCAATGCGCTCATTGCGGCACCGACCGGCTCGGGCAAGACGCTCGCCGCGTTCCTTGCTGCCATCGACGCGCTCGTGCGTGAGGGCCAATCTTCCGAGCTTCCCGATGAAACACGTATTGTATACGTTTCACCACTGAAGGCGCTGTCCAACGATGTGCGGATCAACCTTGAGCAACCGCTCGCGGGCATACGCGAGCAGCTCCGAGACCTCGGCTATCGGGATGTCGACATCCAGACCGCCGTGCGCACCGGCGATACGCCGCAGGCCGAACGCGAGCGGATGAAGAAGCGCGCTCCGCACGTTGTCGTTACGACACCGGAGTCGCTGTATATCCTGCTGGGCTCCGAATCGGGGCGACGCATGCTGGCGACCACACGCAGCGTGATCGTCGACGAAATCCATGCGCTGCTGCCGAGCAAACGCGGCAGCCACCTGGCATTGAGCATTGAGCGCCTAGAAGCCCTGTGCGGTCGGCGCCTGACCCGGATTGGCCTATCGGCGACGCAGAAACCGCTGCTCGATGTGGCGCGTTATCTGGTTGGCACGAAAGCGATCGACCACGTCGGCATGCCCGATTGCGCCATCGTCGATAGCGGACACACGCGTCCACGCGATCTCGCGATCGAAGTGCCCGATGCACCGCTGCAGGGCGTGATGTCCACAGAGGTCTGGCAGCAAGTCTACGAACGCATCGCCAATCTGGCACGCGAACATAAAACCACATTGGTATTTGTTAATACACGCCGGATGGCCGAACGCGCCGCGCGACACCTGAGTGAGCGGCTGGGCAAGGAGTGGGTCGCTGCACATCACGGCAGCATGGCGCGCGAGCAGCGCCTTTCCGCCGAGCAACGCCTCAAGCATGGGCAACTGCGCGTACTGGTGGCCACCGCCTCGCTGGAACTCGGCATCGACATCGGTGACGTGGATCTGGTCTGTCAGCTGGGATCTCCACGCGCGATTTCGGCCTTCCTGCAACGCGTCGGCCGATCGGGCCACGCCGTGGGCGCGCTGCCAAAAGGTCGCCTGTTTCCGCAGTCCCGCGACGATCTCGTCGAGTGCGCGGCGCTGCTCGATGCAGTACGACGCGGCGAACTGGATACCTTGCGCATCCTGTGCCTGCCACTCGATGTTCTGGCGCAGCAGATTGTGGCGGAAGTCGCCTGCGGCGACCGCGACGAGAGCGCCTTGTACAGCATGATGGGCGCTGCCTGGGCGTTCCGGAACCTCACCCGCGAGCAGTTCCGTGACGTCGTCAGAATGCTCGCCGAGGGCTATACCACGCGACACGGACCGCGCTCGGCGTGGCTGCATCGCGACGCCGTCAATGGCGTGCTCAAGGCGCGCAGAGGTGCACGGCTCACTGCAATCACCTCAGGCGGCGCAATTCCCGATACTGCCGACTACGAAGTGCTGCTGGAACCGCAGGCGCAGGTGATCGGTACGGTCAACGAAGACTTCGCCATCGAAAGCATGGCGGGCGACATCTTCCAATTGGGGAACATGTCATACCGCATACTGCGGGTCGAGCGCAGTCGTGTACGTGTGGAAGATGCGCATGGTGCTCCGCCATCCATCCCGTTCTGGCTGGGTGAAGCGCCAGGGCGCAGCGACGAGCTGTCGTCAGCGGTGTCGCGTTTGCGAACGACGATTTCCCAACGGCTTGAAGCGGGCACGGCATCGGCCATGCAGTGGCTGTGCGAAGAGGTCGGTTTGTCCGAGCCAGCTGCGTCGCAGCTGGTCGACTACGTGGCGAGCATCCGTCTGGCGCTGGGTACCGTGCCCAGTCAGCAGGAACTCGTGCTGGAACGGTTCTTCGACGAATCCGGCGGCACCCAGCTGATCCTGCACACACCCTGGGGCAGCCGCATCAATCGCGCCTGGGGGCTGGCCTTGCGCAAGCGCTTCTGCCGCAAGTTCAATTTCGAATTGCAGGCCGCCGCCAACGAAGATGCGATTGTGCTGTCGCTGTCGACCAGCCACAGTTTTCCATTGGTGGATGTTGCACATTATTTGCATAGCAATTCGGTCGCTGACGTTCTCACCCAGGCCTTGCTCGATGCGCCGATGTTTGCATTGCGCTGGCGCTGGAATGCAAGCACGGCGCTGGCGTTGCCGCGCATGCAGGGCGGCAGCCGCGTGCCGCCTCAATTGCAGCGCATGAAGTCCGAGGACCTGCTCGCCACCGTGTTTCCCGACCAGGTCGCCTGCGCCGAAAATCTGGTCGGCGAACGGGAGATCCCCGACCACCCGCTGGTTGTGCAAACGCTGTACGACTGCCTGCACGAAGCGATGGACCTGGACGGTCTGCGCGACGTGCTGTTGGCGATGGAAAGTGGAAATATCCGGATTGTCGCCTGCGACCTGCCGGCACCCTCGCCGCTCGCCGCGGAGATCCTCAGTTCGCGGCCCTACACGTTTCTCGATGACGCGCCTCTCGAAGAACGGCGTACACAGGCAGCCAGTGCGCGTGGCTGGCAGGATTCCGGCAGCGCAGGCGTGATCGGAAAGCTCGACGCCGATGCTATTGCTGCAGTGCGTGCAGAGGCCTGGCCAGACGCGCGCGACGCCGATGAAATGCACGACGCATTGTCAGTACTCGGCTACATCGATCGCAGCGAAGTGCCGCTCGCAGGCGACTGGCGCGCGCTGCTGGAACGACTCGCGACTGATCGCCGCGCCACGTATGTGGATCTATCCGCATCTGTGCCGCCACAGGTGCCTGACACAGACAATCGCGGTCTCTGGGTCTGCGCCGAACGATTGCCGCAAATTCTCGCCGTGCATCCAGGCGCGCAACTGACGCCGGCCATCAGCGCGCCCGAGGAGTATGCCGAACGCACCTGGAAGAGCGAGGAAGCGTTGCTCGATCTGATCCGGGCTCGCCTGACCGGACTCGGGCCGTGCACGACCATCGCGCTGTCCGACAGCATCGCCGTCGAACCTGCCGACGTCGAAGCAGCGCTCCTGACCCTCGAAGCGGAAGGCTATGTGATGCGCGGGCGTTTTGACGCGGACGCACCATCGAACCAGTGGTGCGAGCGGCACCTGCTGGCGCGCATCCATCGCTACACCGTCAAGCGCCTGCGCCGCGAGATCGAGCCGGTGCACATGCGCGACTACCTGCGCTTCCTGTTCGACTGGCAACGCCTGATTCCCGGCGAACATGCCGCCAGTCCGGATGCACTGATGTCCATCATTGGACAATTGGAAGGTTTCGAAGCGGCGGCGGGAAGTTGGGAAAGTGAACTTCTGCCGGCACGCGTCGAGGCCTACGAGATCTCCTGGCTGGATGAGCTGTGCCTGGCCGGTCGACTCGTCTGGACGCGGTTGCGGCCCGCCAGTGGCGGCCGCGAAGGTGGCGGTCCGGTGCGCACCACGCCCATCGTGCTGCTGCAACGTCGCAACCTCGCCATCTGGAACGGATTGCGCACACCCGTCGACAGCGAGGCAACAAGCTTGTCCTCCCGCGCACAGGCAGTCGCCGACTATCTCCGCATGCACGGCGCATCATTCTTTGACGAGATCAGCGGCGGTGCCCACCTGTTGCGCGTCGAACTGGAGGATGCGCTGGCCGAACTGGTCGCTGCCGGACGCGCCGGATCAGACAGCTTCGCCGGATTGCGCGCACTGCTGGTGCCGGCTTCGAAGCGCGGCACGAACCACCATCGTCAACGGCGGCGCGCCAGCTGGAATGGCGTTGATAGCGCCGGGCGCTGGTCACTGACTGGCACGCCCGTGAACGCCAGCGGTGCCTCCCCGCCAGAGCCGGAAGCGATCGAGCACGTTGCGCGCACCTTGCTGCGTCGCTACGGGGTGGTGTTCTGGCGCTTGCTCGAACGAGAAGCCGCCTGGCTGCCCCCGTGGCGCGAACTCCTCCGTGTGCTGCAACGACTCGAGGCCCGCGGCGAAATTCGTGGCGGCCGCTTTGTGGAGGGATTCAGTGGTGAACAATTTGCGTTACCGGACGCGTTGGCCGGTCTGCGCCGCTGGCGCAACCAGCCGCGCAACGGCGAACTGATCGCGGTGTCGGGCAGTGATCCGCTCAATCTGGTCGGCACCCTGTTGCCAGGCGCACGCATTCCGGCGGTTGTCGGCAATCGCGTGCTATATCGCGACGGCGTTGCGGTGGCCGCCAGCATCGGCGGCACGTTCCAATTGCTGGAAACGGGTGACGATTGCGAGATCGCGCAATGGCAGGCACGCTTGCGCCAGCACGGTCCAACCCACACGCGGCTGAGCGATCCCATCGCGAACGCAGTCGACTGAGCCCTTAGCAGGGACGCACTGCCCCCGGGCTCGAAGCAATTCGCGGCGCCAGGTGCCAAAACGCAGAATACCGCTGGCGCGCCAACCGCCCGCCGCTTCCGCAACGCCCAGACAGCGCCGGCCAGGTACGTCTCTGCGGTGCCACGCCGAGCAGGCATGCATTACGTTGTCATTTCATACCCAGCGAGGACCGAGCCTGCGTCGCTGGTTCACCGGAACAATCGGAAATTTGTCTAATTCATATTTATAATCAAAATCTTGATTGAACAATATGATGCCCAGTCTGGGAGTCGTCGCGCCGCGCTGGAACCCCCATGCCACACCTGCTTCCGGATTTGAGAGGTGCGTCTCAAGTTTCGTTTCGGAAATTGTTGACAACGTTGTCATCGCGGCGCAATGTCCACGCCGTTGCAGCCTGACGACGGCCTGGGAGGTGCCGGTGCACAGGCTCGGCGTGGTGCCCCCGCACCCAGATCGAAGCTCGCCCGATTCGTGCCAACCGCGTTTGGGGAAACGTGTCCTGGCCAGGCTCGCCGGCAATTTCTTTATTGATAGCTTTCTATACCAAGTGTTTCCGCTTCGGTCACGCTCCGAGTAGCTCGCCAACGCGCGGCGCTCCTGCGTGTCCAAAGCGGGCGTTCTGCCCCTTCGTCGATGTGTAGGTCCGCTTTCCCATCTCGCAACGGAGTACTGGACATGCGCGTACGCAACACGATATGGGCCCTCTCGGGCCTGCTCTTGCTCAACCTGTGGGCCATCGCGGCGCAGGCACAGGGCGCCAACTGCGGCGGCGTTGCCGCTTGGAATCCCAGCACGATCTACAATCCGGGTGACCGGATGGTCTACCAATCGCACCTTTACCAGGCGCTGGTGCCGATCTGGAACGCGCCACCGAACTATTGCAGCAGTTGCGGCTGGTACAGCGATCTTGGCGCCTGCGGAGGCAGCAATAACGCACCGACAGTCAGCCTCTCCGCTCCCGCCAATGGCGCCACTTTTGTTACCGGCAGCGCCATCACGGTCTCGGCAAATGCCGCAGATAGCGATGGCAGCGTCGTCAAGGTCGAATTTTTCCAAGGTTCCACATCGATCGGAGTGGACACGACTTCGCCCTACTCGCTCAGCTGGAGCGGGGCCGCCGCCGGAAGCTACACGATCAAGGCAGTCGCCACCGACAACCTGGGCGCCAGCGCAAGCTCGGCCACGGCGTCGATCACGGTCAGCGCATCCGCAGATACCACACCGCCAAGCGTACCGGCGGGTCTGACGTCGTCTGCGCACACCTCGAGCAGCGTCACTCTGAGTTGGGGCGCGTCAAGCGACAACAGTGGCGGCAGCGGTGTCGCAGGCTATGACGTATACCGCGACGGAAGCCTGTTCGCGTCCACGACGGCGACCAGCGCGACCGATTCCGGCCGCAATCCAAACACGACCTACAGCTACCGGGTGCGTGCCCGTGACAACGCCGGCAACGCCTCGGCACAGAGCGCGGCCCTTTCGGTGACGACCTCCAGTGCACCGACATGCTCGACGATTCCGAGCGTGCCGAGCGGTCTCAATTCGCCTTCACACGGTACCGACAGCGTCAATCTTGCGTGGGGTTCCGTGGCACCCGGTGCCAACTGCACCGTGCAGTACCGCGTCTATCGCGGTGGCGTCGCCCAATCACCGACTAGCGCCGCGAATGCGGTGATTGGCGGTCTCACGCCCGATACCAGCTACAGCTTTACCGTGGCGGCCTTCAGCGAAGCCGGCAGCTCCGCGCAGAGCGCGGCGATCAGCGTACGCACCAATCCCGTCAGCGTGGGCGGCAAAAAGGTTATTGGCTATTTTGCACAATGGGGTATTTATGGACGCAACTACATCGTCAAGAACATCGATGACAGCAACACCGCGGCCAAACTGACCCACATCAACTACGCCTTCGGCAACGTACGCAACAATCGCTGCGAAGTCGGCCTGGTGCAGCCGTCCGACCCGAATACCGGCGCCGGCGGGGACGCGTTCGCCGATTACACCAAGGCCTTCAATGCGGCACAAAGTGTCGATGGCGTCGCCGATACCTGGGACCAGAAATTGCGCGGCAGCTGGAATCAGCTCAAGAAACTCAAGGCCAAGTACCCGAATCTCAAGGTGATGATTTCGCTCGGTGGCTGGACCTGGTCACGTGGTTTCTCCAGCGCCGCACGACCTGAAAATCGCGTCGCTTTCGTGGCTTCGTGCATCGATGCCTATATTCGCGGCAATTTGCCCGCCAGCGATGGTGCGGGTGGCCCCGGTGCAGCGGCGGGTGTGTTCGATGGCATCGACATCGATTGGGAATACCCCGCCGCCTGTGGCCTGCAATGTGGTGGTCCGGAAGATGCGGCCAACTACACGGCGTTGCTTGCCGAATTCCGCCGTCAGCTCAATGCCGAACGCTCCGGCCTGCTGCTTTCCATCGCGGCAGGTGCGGGCATCGACAAGATCCGGGTGACGCAGCCAGACCAGTTCGTGCAGTCGCTGGACTACATCAACGTCATGACCTACGACTTCCACGGCCCCTGGGATCCGACCACCAACCACCACTCTGCGCTGTATGGTTCCGCGGCCGATCCATCGACTGGCGACCAGCGCAGCTACAACTCCAATGATGCGATCCAGGCCTTCCTCGATCGGGGCGTGCCGGCATCCAAGCTGAATATCGGCATCGGCTTCTACGGACGCGGCTGGACCAATGTTCAAAACAGCAATAATGGACTATATCGCAATGGCGGCGCGGCGGCCGGTACCTACGAGGCCGGCATCGAGGACTACAAAGTGCTGAAGAACCTCGGCCATCCCGGCTTCAACGATGCTACCGCGCACGCGCATTGGACCTTCAACGGCACCACGTTCTGGAGCTTCGACGATCCAGCAACCATTGTGGACAAGATGGGCTACGTGAAGAATCGCAACCTCGGCGGTGCGTTCTTCTGGGAATTCAGCGGCGACGATGCCAACGGATCACTCGCCAAAGCCATCAAGGACGGCCTGCAGTAAGCGGCTTGCGGTCGAAGGCCCCTCCTTCGGGAGGGGCTTTCCGCGAAGCCCGGCGGTCGCGTAGAACGCGCCGCTAGGGTCGCGAATCATCCCGTCAGCGGGATGTCAAAACGTGGCCCCAAGCGCCAGCGCACGACTGATGCGCGCCTTCATCCAGCGAAGGTTTGCCAGTCGCCATGCTGCACGAGTGCCAGATTCGCTTGCAGTTAAACCTTCACCAGCTGTTTGCCGAAGTTCGCACCGCTGTAGACGCGACGCAAGGCCTCCGGGAAGTTGTCCAGTCCTTCGACGATATCCAGGCGACTCTTGATCTTGCCCGCGGCAGTCCAGGCGCCGAGTTCAGCGATCGCCTCCGCGCTGCGATCGAGGTAGTCGATGATGACAAAGCCTTCCATGCGCGCCCGTGCGGAAATCAGCGACAGGTAGTTTGACGGCCCGCGTGTTTCGCCGGTCGCGTTGTATTGCGAGATCCCGCCACACAGAACGATGCGCGCACGAAGCCGCAGGCGCTTGAGGACGGCGTCGAGAATCTCACCGCCGACATTGTCGAAATAGACATCGATGCCATCAGGGCACAAGGCTCGCAACGCGTCCGACACCTTTTCATTTTTGTAATCGATCGTGGCGTCCGCGCCGAGTTCACCTTTCACATACGCGCATTTTTGCTCACCGCCCGCGATGCCGATGACGCGACAGCCGAGGATCTTCGCAATCTGACACACCGCCGAGCCGACGGCTCCGGAAGCCGCGGAGACCACGACCGTCTCCCCTGCTTTGGGCTGTCCGATGTCCTTGAGGCCGAAATAGGCCGTCAGGCCGGTACCGCCGAAAATGCTCAATGCCCAGGCCGGATCGGGTAGCTGGCGCGGATCGAACGCACGCAAGCCCTTGCCATCGCTAACCAGTCCGTCCTGCACGCCGAGCATGCCGCTAACCCATACACCGGCGGGAAATTTGGCATTTTTGGAATCCACGACTTCGCCGATGGCCGAGGCGCGCATCACTTCGCCGAGTGCGACTGGCGGCCAGTATGATTTCTGCTCGCTCATCCAGACGCGCATCGCGGGGTCGATCGAGATGTAGCGAGTCGCGATCTGCAGCTGGCCATCCTGCAATTCAGGCGCCGTCGTCGTGCGCAATTCAAAATCGCTGTTCTTGGGCTCGGCTTGCGGACGCGCCGCCAGGTGCAGCGCACGGAAGGTCGTAGTCATCGTCGACTCCTTGGAGGGTTCGCCAAGGGTAGCGCGTTGTGTCGGCCTTGTGGCTGGACCTTACCGACCCGGCATGGCCAGCGGCGAGCGTTGCTGGCCCCGGGAATCAAAATTCGCGGGGTCCAGCCAGCGCTCGAATTCCGCCCTCACCGCAGGCCATTCGGCGTCGATGATCGAGTACCAGGCGCTGTCGCGATTGCGCTGCTTGGTCACGATCGCCTGACGGAAAACGCCTTCGAACTGGAATCCGTAGCGTTTGGCCGCAGCGTGCGACGGCGCATTGTGATTGTCACATTTCCACTCGTAGCGCCGATAGCCCAGTTCGTCAAAGGCGCGGCGCATCATCAGATACATCGACTCTGTGGCCATGCGAGTGCGCTGCATACGCGGCGAAAAATTGAGATGACCGACTTCGATCACGCCATTCGGTGGATCGATGCGCAGGTAGGCCGCCACGCCAACCGGTCGTTCCGTCGAGATGTCGACAATCGCATGAAACAACGGATCACCCGCCGCAGCGATGCGCAGTAGCCAGTCGCGATAGGCGGAGAGATCCGCCGGTGCGTCGGTGGCGAGATAGGTCCAGTTTCGACCCTGCGGATCGTCCGAGTTCGCTTCAAACAGGTCGGCCGCGTGATGATCAACATCAAGCACCTCGACGCGACAGTAGCGCCCCCGCATGGTCGTGCGCGGCGGCGGCTCGCGACCTGTCCAGCCCGGTAGCGGCGCTCCGATCGGCAATCCGCTGCTGCGATCCCTCTCACTCATGGCCGTCGTTCCGAGCGCACTGCGTTGCGTCAACTATCCACGATGGAAATTGCCGCGCACAGAGCCAATTCCTGCACAACGACAGTTCCACTGCCCGGCTGCGATGACGCGCATTCGCAGCCGCGTCGCTGCCCTATTCGCCTGCCAGCACGGGTTCGCAACGCACGTCGGAACGCACCGAGTTGGCGATGAAGCATTCCTCGTGCGCGTGCTCGTGCATGCGTACGAGTTGGCTCTCGGTCGGTTGACGTGACCCGGAAAACGTCACCTCCGGCCGCAGGGTGACCACCGCGATAAACATCTTTCCTTTTGCATTCTTCTGCATCGTTCCGGATGCGACATCGCGGTACTGATCCACGCAAAATCGTTGCTTGGCGGCAATCGAGAGGAACCACAACATGTGGCAGCTGGCCAGCGAGGCGACAAACGCTTCCTCCGGATCCACCGCGGCCGGATCCGACATCGGCAGCGCAACGACCTGCGGCGACGACGAGCCGGCCACTTCCAGACCACCGTCGAAGCGCCACCGATGGCGCCGGCTATAGCGGTTGTCGAGGAAGTCGGCGTTCTCGCGTGTCCACAATACTTCAGCGTGATATTCGCTCATGCGTGCCTTGAGTTGCAGTCGGGACTCGCGGCGTGAACCGCTTGAGTCGGTGGTTGCTGAAGGAAATGCCGCGAAAACCAGCTTGTCGACGAGTCAGCCGATTCGTCGCACGCGGAAGGTGCGGCCCTTGATCTTGCCTGCACGCAGGCGCTCGAAGGCCTTTTCCACAAATTCGGCCTTGACCGCGACATAGGCGCGTGTGTCAAAGATGTCGATCTTGCCGATCGCGTCGCCGGCCATACCTGCCGTTCCCGTCAGGGCGCCCAGAATATCCGCCGGACGCAATTTGTCCTTGCGTCCGCCGTCAATGCAGAGCGTGGCCATCGGTGCGCGCGCCGGCGCACGTTCGGCGCGATCGGAGAGCTTGAGTCCGGCCCAGCGCAGCGGAGCCTTGGCGCGCTCTTCGATCGCGGCCGTCCGTCCCATTTCTTTGGACGAGACCAGGTTCAAGGCGAGTCCCTTCTGCCCGGCTCGGCCGCTGCGGCCGATGCGGTGCACATGAATGTCCGGATCGGTCGGCAGCTCGTAGCTGACTACCGCGCCCAGCTCCTTGATGTCCAGTCCGCGCGCGGCCACATCGGTCGCGACCAGCACCGTGCAACTGCGGTTCGCAAATCGCAGCAGCACTTCGTCGCGTTCACGCTGTTCAAGGTCGCCGTGCAGAGCCAAGGCGTAGAATCCGCGTTTTTCCAATTGTTCGGTCACATCCTGCACGTCGCGCCGCGTGTTGCAGAACACGATCGCCGACTCCGGGCGGTGCAAGGCAAGCAGATTCACCACCGCGTCGAGTTTGCGCGACGCGTCGACTTCGAAGAACTGCTGTTCGATCTCGTCGTCGCGATGTTCGGTGTCGACTGTCACTTCGACCGGATGGCGCTGCAGACGCTGGCTGACCGCGCGTATCGATTCCGGGTAGGTCGCCGAGAACAGTAAGGTCTGACGCAGCACCGAGGTCGCTGCCACGACAGCGTTGACGGACTCCTCGAAGCCCATGTCGAGCATCCGATCTGCCTCATCCAGCACCAGTACCTCTATGGCATCGAACTTCAGATAGCCCTGCTCCAGCAGCTCTTCGATGCGTCCCGGCGTACCGACGACGATGTGCGGCTCGTGCGTGAGAGAGGCGATCTGCGGGCGCAGCGGGATTCCGCCGCACAATGTTGCCAATTTTACATTAGGCACAAAGCGCGCCAGCCGGCGCAACTCTTTGGCGACCTGGTCAGCCAGTTCGCGGGTCGGGCACAGCACCAGAGCCTGGGCGCGGATCTGGCCGGGATCGATCCGCGCCAGCAACGCCAGTCCGAATGCCACGGTCTTGCCGCTGCCGGTGCGCGCTTGCGCGATTACGTCCTTGCCAGCCAGCATCGGTGGCAACGCGCCGGCCTGGATCGGTGTCATCTTTTCGTAGCCCAGGGCCTGCACGGCCTGGATCAGGGCGGGTTGGGTCAGTACTTGGGAAAAGTCGCTCATGCGCCATGATCGCATCATTCGAGCGGCGGGTCAGCGCGGCGACGCCCGCAGGGTCGCTCGCGCGTCCACGGCGCGACGATCGCGGCGTAGAACAGCCGCCCTCAGTCGCCCTGCTTGTTCGGCAGTCCCGACGGCGTACTGGGTTGCCGCTGTCGGTCACCGACGTTCTTGCGTGTCTCGCGACGCTCGCGTTCGATATCGGCGACGGTGCGGCACTTGTCCTGGCCCAGGTGGGAACCGGTCGGCGCA
The DNA here is from genome assembly GCA_039934615.1 of Tahibacter sp. Classification (GTDB taxonomy): domain Bacteria; phylum Pseudomonadota; class Gammaproteobacteria; order Xanthomonadales; family Rhodanobacteraceae; genus Tahibacter. The sequence continues at coordinate 24,452 of JBDTLV010000001.1, read as the reverse complement.
CGGCGCTCGCACACGAGGCGACGTCCGTCATTCTTGGTGAGGATGGCATTGACGTCTTCCTGCGCGACCAGCAGGTCGGCCTTGTCCTTGTCGGTAAACTGGGCGGGATCCGTGTGCCTTGCGATGATTGCGCCGATTTCGTAGAGGCGCCGCTCGATGGTGCCGCGTTCCGCAGCGTTGACGAATTCGTAGTGCCCTCCTGCTTTCAATTGGGCGCGCACCGCGGCTGACTGCAGCTCAAACTGTGCCTGGCTCTGCGCGGTGATGGCGTGCTCGGTTGATTCTTTCGCGAACGACACGCCCGAGAATAGACCCAGCGCGATCGCACACACGGTTGCCGCTATTCGAAACTTCATTGTTGTTCCTTTCAATCGTTGCGCGGTTGACGGGGAAGAGGCGGCCGCAACCGTCGGGACAGTAGTTGACGTTTTAGTTCGTACGATATTCTTCGTTTTTTAGACGGATCACGGCATTCGCGGCTCCGCCTTTCGTTCTACGCGAATAGAATCCCGACGGCGTTGCATAAAGTGCGCGAAAAGTATTGCCCATAACGCCGCCGTCGACGTCGCTCTGGCGTGCCGCCCGCGACGTCGGCATGGCGTCGAAAAACGCCCGGCGTTAACCTAGGCGCCAATTCCTGGAGACCGCATTGTGAGCACCAACAAACCGGGTATGGATACCAATCGTCTCGACCGCGTCGTCGCCGATGCCCGCCGCGCCTCCGAAGAGCGGGCGCAGGGCTACCGCGAGCGCGCCCTGAAAATGTATCCGTGGGTCTGCGGGCGCTGCGCGCGCGAGTTCACGCGCGCCAATCTCAGCGAACTGACCGTTCACCACCGCAATCACGACCACGATTTCAATCCGCCGGATGGCAGCAACTGGGAATTGTTGTGTGTGTATTGCCACGACAACGAGCACTCGCGCTATATCGACTACACGGGCGACAGCCCGGCCGAAACCGCGACGGCGGCGGTAGCGACATCGAATCCGTTTGCCGATCTCAAGGCCATGCTCGCGAAAAAGAAGTAGCGCGCAGCGTCGAGCGGCACCGACCGCAGCGCGCCAGAAACGCCGAGCATTGATGCATTGTCCACTTTGTATGAAGCCGTCATAGGCGCCACCACGACAGCACCGCATGCATGGCCAGCCATGGCTGCCAAGCGCGACTCGAGCCTGACGTCGCTCAGCGTACTGCTACGAGCTGCACGACAGCATCGAACACCCTGCCCGACTGCGCGCCCAGTCGGGTCGTTTGGCCGCCAGGTGCGCGAAATGCGGTTGCTCGTCATAGGGATTGCGTAAAGCGCGCAGGAGCTCCCAGATTCCTTCGTAGTCCCCCGCGGTCGCCCGATCGATGGCCTGCTGGGCCAGATAGTTGCGCAGTACGTAGCGCGGATTGTGCAGGCGCATGCGCTCGCGGCGCTGGGCAATCGGCTCTGCATCGCATCGCGCCCGAACGGCATAACGTTGCAGCCACGACGCGAATTCCCCCGCAGTGGCGTCGCGCTTGGCGGGATCGTAGTACGCATCGGCAAAGACGCCACTTTGCGGCGATTCGATATCCAGATCGGCGAGCGCGCGGAAGAATATGGTCATGTCCACTTCTGCATCCGTCAGCCAGGTATACATCTGCTGAATCAGGAGGGTGTCGTCTTCCCGGATTTCAAGCAGACCAAGCTTGGCGGCCATATTTTCCCCGTCGGTGCGCTGGAACACCTCGACGTAGCGCTGCAGTCCTTCCTGCAAAGGTTCTGCGGAGCCGAACACGGGTGCCAGCGCCTGCGCGAAGGCGCCGAGGTTCCAGTAGGCGATCTGTGGCTGCTGCCCGAAGCGGTAGCGACGACGCTCGCGATCGGTCGTGTTGGGCGTCCAGTCCAGATCGAAGTTGTCGATCCAGCCATACGGGCCATAGTCGATGGTCAAGCCGAGGATCGACATGTTGTCGGTGTTCATGACGCCGTGCACGAAACCGACGCGCATCCATTCCGCAACCATCCGCGCGGTACGCTCGCACACCTGCGCAAACCATTGTGTGCGTAGATCCTGCGGGGTGCCACTCAAGGACGGAAAGTCGCGAGCAATGGTGAAGTCGATCAACCGGCTCAGCAACGCAAGATCGCCGCGTGCACTGGGCAATTCGAAATTCCCAAAGCGGAGGAACGATGGCGCGACACGACAAACGATGGCGCCGGCTTCCATCTGTGGATGGCCGTCGTAGAACATGTCTCGCATCACCGCGTCGCCGGTCAGAACCAGGCTCAAGGCGCGAGTCGTGGGGACGCGGAGATGATGCATGGCTTCGCTGCACAGAAATTCGCGTATCGATGAACGCAGCACGGCGCGTCCGTCTGCGTTGCGCGAATACGGCGTCGGCCCTGCACCCTTCAACTGCAATTCCCAACGCTTGCCCTCACCGCTGATCGTCTCGCCGAGAGAGATCGCGCGGCCATCGCCAAGCTGCCCGGCCCAATGGCCGAACTGATGGCCGCCGTAGTTCGCGGCAAATGGTTGCATGCCGGGCAACACGCGATTGCCACCCATCACCTCGGCGAACGCCGCGGATGTCATCGTTGCCGGCGCGATGTCCAGCATCGCCGCGACCTCTTCCGACCAGGCGATCAACTTCGGCGCGGCGACGGCGGTCGGATCGACGCGCGAATGCAATGCACCTTCGACCTGTCGCTGACGTGGGCCGGTTTCGGGATCACCCGGCAAGTCGCGAACGAACGCATTGTCCCAGCGCAGCGTGTGCATGAATCTCGAATGTTGCCGATGGCAGTGGCTATCCTAATGCAATCAGCTGGTTGTGGCACTTCAGTGTTTGGCAAGGCTTGCAGCCGTTCGACATCGCCCTGCAGCTGCCGGGAGAAGGGCCGTTCTGATTGATCGCGAAGGATGTTGCGTCGACACACATTGTCGGATGGATCACGCACTGCCGCTGCGAGAAACCGCATCGGTTCACACAGCGCCGGTACACGCAGCCGAACTTGCACCGGGCGTTTTCCGCAAACTGCAATTTGTACCGTTTGCGCAGCCCAAACCAGATTCGCCGAAATGTCCCGCCGCCACGCACACACTAGAACGCCAGCAACACGCAGGCCAGGAAGAAACAGCCGCAGGACACCGCAATGCCGAAAAACGGAATGCGGAACCAGTACTTGCGGGCCAGAGCCAGCCAGGCCAATGCATTGATCAGCGCGAGCCAGGCAAATGCCGGGGTCTGGCGGATGACTGGCATGTGCGCACTGGCCAGCATGATGTAGAAGATCGCAAACACGATCGCGCCCAGACTGTGGCTGGCATTGAAGCCGACCCAGGCTCGCCATAGGGTGGTTTCGCCGGTCAATATCGGAGATGTGCCGGACATCGCCGCTTCGACCGAAGGATCGCGGGGCGAGAAATTATCGGTGAAAAATGTATAGACGAGGTGCACCGTGCCGAGCACACCGAAAATCAGGGCACCAATGATCAGCAGGTTCTGCGCGAGCACGGTCAGTCTCCATCGATCGGATTTGCGATCATATACGCGTGCTGGTGGCTACACGTTGTGGATTTCCGCACACAATGCGCAACCGAATGGCGTATTCGCCGGTCGCCACAGGGCAGACCTCAGCACAAGGAAGCGAGGCACGATCAACGGGCACCGGCCGTGGCGACCCAGTGCCTCTGGTACATCAGGGCGGAGTTCCTGGATTGGCGCTGTCGCGAGATGGATGTTCGCGCAGCGAGCGCGCCATCAGTCCGATGCCGCCAACCAGCAATACCAGCATCAGCAATGTGTTGAACAAACTGGTCGGCTGAAAATAAATGTGCAAATTGGTCAGAACGCCGACGAACACGATGGCGAGTCCGCCGATCAGCAACAGCCATCCGATCGGTGACTTGCCATTGAAAAACAACAGGCCGGTACCGAGCAGGAACGGAATCAGGGACATGCCGAAGCTGTTGTAACCCCATAGCGTCCAGGTTCCGCCGCTGACTGTGACTTGGTTGGTCAACAACCAGCCGCCGCCAATCGCCAGCGCGAAGCCCAGGAAAAATTCGCCGACTCCGCCCGAAGTGCCACCCGCCCCGTTGCTGATCATGATGCGTCCCGTTCGTCCAGACCGTGTTTTACGAACTATCGTGGCCTACGTCAAACCCGGCGCGATCGGTGGACATGATGAGACTATGCGCCGCGCCCCTCTCCAGCCATCGAGGTGAACGTTTCAGCGTCAGTCACGTGGATCAGCCGTTCTACGCAGTGGCTCGCGCGAAACTCCATCTCACTGCGACAGCGGCGGCGATGCTGGAATGCCGACCGCGGGCAGTCGTCCCACGAGATCGGTCCGAGGGGCATTCGCAACCGGTGTGCATTTTGCGACAAACAAACTTGTTCTAAACCTGTCGACGAATCGCCCACTTTCGAAGTCCGGGCTCGTTCAGAGACGACGCGCCGCCGATGGACTTCCCGCGGCATGCAGACCCCACACGCGGCGCAATTGCCTGGCCGAACCGAGCCCGGACTGCTGCGCCGCGAGTTCCACCGTGGCGCCCGTTTCGATGGCCTGGCGCGCCAGTGCAACACGCAGGCGCAACTGATAGTCGTGCACCGAGGCACCGACACTCTCGCGAAAGCGTCGCGTCAGCGTGCGCACGCTCATGTTTCCGAGGCTCGCGAGTTGCTGCAGGGACCAGTCCTCCTGCGGCGCGCGCAACAGCCGATCCTGCACGGCGTGCACACGGGCATCCATGTGGTTTCGGCCTTCCAGCCACGGCGACAGGGCGGGATCGTCCGCAGCGCGCCGGAGGTAGACCACCAGCTCCCGCGCGACCTCGACAGACAGGCGCGGCGTGGACAATTGCGCAATAAGGTACAACGCAAGATCAATACCCGCGGTAATTCCCGCACTGGTATAGATCGAACCGTCCTGGACGAACACGCGACTGTCGAGCACCTGCGCGCGCGGCGCCTCTCGCCGCAATGCCTCAATCAAGGTGTGGTGGGTCGTACAGCGACGACCGTCGAGCAGACCAGCCTGAGCCGCGATCAGCGCTCCGGCGCAGACGCAGGCAAGCGTGCCGGCCTCACCGGGACGCACCCGACGCAACCAGGCGATCAGATCGCGTCCCGCGCGAGATGCGAGCAATTGGGTCTCACTGCTCGCACCGCAGACAATCACGACCGCACCTTCACCGACACTCTCCGGCAAGGGCTCCAGTCCGCTGAGGCTTAGCCCCAGCGAAGTCGTGGTCGTCGCACCCGTGGCTGTCGCGAAACGGAGGCGGAAATCTGCGCCTTTGGCGACCGCGATACGGAATGCATCGGCCGCACCGGCAAAATCCAGCAACACCAGATTCGGCGGCACGACAAACCAGATTTCACGCTGCTTCAAGCGCTTCCTCCACACTGCAAATGCGCGCAAAGCGTTCCGCCAGAACCAGCTCCGTGCGCGCCTTGATCTCCGCGCTATCGTAGCAACGTCCGCTACCGGCATGGGTCATGGCAAAGGTCAGCGTCGCCTCGGTGACGAAATCCACTTCGTAGCCGAGGTCCGAAGCAACGCGCGTCGTGGTCTCACAGCACTGCTCGGTGCGGATGCCACTGATGATCAGACGGCGGATGCCGCGAGTGCGCAGCCAGTGGTCGAGGCCAGTGTCGGTGAATGCGTTGTGCACGGTTTTTACAAATTCCACATCGTGGATTGGCGGCAGCCAGTCCATGGGACGAACCAGGCCAGACTCGACGGAGAATGCGCCAGTCGCCTCACGGTGCAGGACACGCACGACGGGTATCTGCCGCGCATGCGCGGATTCGATCAGCCGCGTGAGCCGGCTGGAAAACGCCGGAAGTTCCGATTCGTCCCAGTAGGGTCGGTTTTCAAACGATTTCTGCACGTCGATGACAATCAGGGCGGTGCTGCTGCTCATGCGGGTTGCTCCGTAGTTGGGAGCCAGACGTTACTCGTCGGACGGGTTCTCGACGAGCATGCCGCTGGACGATCGGAGGACAAATCCGGCCACATCATGCCGGCTGCGCCCGTAGGCTTCGCCGTAGCCAGTCAGCGAGCAGCTCGTGACGGCCCGAAGAGGCTCGGACGCCCTGGAACGTGCGGGGCATTGGGGAATTGGCCTCGATCACCGCGCGTCGCGGGCCTGCCTGACAGCGCCTCGGCTGACGATCGACTAAACTGTTGTGCTTCGCCCTGGCGGCGGAGTCTTCCACCAGCGGAACTCCTATGGCACTCAAGGCAACTGTCTATAAAGCCGAATTGCAGATCAGTGACATGGATCGCCACTACTATGCGAGCCATAGTCTTACCCTCGCCCGCCATCCGTCCGAGACTGACGAGCGTATGATGGTGCGGCTGCTGGCGTTCGGTTTGCACGCGCACGAACGCCTTGCGTTCGGCAAAGGCATCAGCGATAGCGATGAAGCCGCGCTCTCGCAACGCGACCTGACCGGCGCCATCGAACTGTGGATCGATCTGGGCCAGCCCGACGAAGCCAATATCCGCCGCGCCTGCGGTCGCGCCGATAATGTAGTAATTTATACATATAGCGGGCGCAGCGCGCAGATCTGGTGGGACCGGGTTTCGGCCAGCCTCGCGCGCAGCCGCAACTTGCGCGTCGTTGATATCGCAGAAGCTTCGGTACAGGCGCTGGGGGCCCTGGCACAGCGCCAGATGCAATTGCAGCTGATCGTGCAGGACGGACAGGTCACCCTGATGGATGCGCAGAATAGCGTCGACGTGGTGCTCAACCCGCGCAGCAGGGATTGATGCGTTCCGCGCAGCGAAACTGCCGCCGCGAAATCGCGACGGTGACCTCGGCGTCGCATCCGACCCACCCGACTGCGCGTAGCGTAGTCAGGGACCAGCCCCCGACGCGGACGCTCACCAGCCGATGATCATTGTCCATCATCTGAACAACTCACGTTCGCAGCGCGTGCTATGGCTGCTCGAAGAGCTGGGCGTTGCCTACAGCGTGAAACGCTACGAACGTGATCCGCTGACGCTGCTGGCGCCTTCTGCCTTGCGCGAGGTGCATCCGCTCGGCAAGTCGCCAGTCATCGTCGATGGGGCGAGTACGGTGGCTGAAACCGGGGCGATCATCGAGTATCTGATTGGTCGCCATGGCAATGGTCGACTGATCCCGCCGGTCGACTCGGCACAACGCCAGCGCTACTCCTACTGGCTGCACTACGCCGAAGGCTCGCTGATGCCCTTGCTGGTGATGCGCCTGGTATTCGAGCGCGTTAAAATATCCCCAATGCCATTTTTTGCAAAACCCGTGGCGCGCGGTATCAGCAACCGAGTCGACCGGATGATGATCTCGCCGCAGCTGGCGATCCATCTGGATTTCCTGGAAGCTGAATTGAGTGGCACGGATTGGTTCGCGGGCAGCGAATTTTCCGCAGCGGACGTGCAGATGAGTTTCCCGGTCGAGGCAGCACGGGCGTTTGGCGCGGTGGACGGCAAGCGGCCGAGGCTCGCCGATTGGCTGCTGCGCATCCATTCCCGACCCGCGTATGCCCGGGCACTGGTGGCGGGCGGGCCATACACGCTCAGCAGCTGAAGCGCGTCGCCTAGACCACCTGCCCCGCCGCATGCGCCGATGCCCAGGCCCACTGGAAGTTGTAGCCGCCGAGATGCCCGGTCACGTCGAGCACCTCGCCGACAAAGTACAATCCGGGAATATGCCGCGATTGCATGGTTGTTGAGGAAACCTCATCCGTGCTGACGCCGCCGAGAGTCACTTCCGCGGTGCGGTAACCTTCGGTGCCACTGGCGATGATCGGCCATGAATGCAGATGAGCCGCTACGTCCGCCAACTCCGCTGGACGGTACTGGCGCAGTGGCCGACTGGGCAGACCGATTTCGCAGACGCGCTGCGCGAAACGTTTGGGCAGCATCTCCGCAAGCACGGTGCGCAATTCCGCAGCGGGATGCTTGGCTTGCTGCGTGCGCAGGTAATCTGCCGCATCAACATCGGGCAACAGGTCCAAACGCAACTCGGCGCCAGGCTCCCAGTAGGACGAAATCTGCAGGATCGGCGGACCACTCAGCCCGCGGTGAGTGATCAGCAGGCCACCCCCGAACCGATAGCCGGCGCAATGCGCGCGGATTGGCAGCGCCACGCCACTGAGATCCTGATAGTGCTCCAGATGCGTGCCGCTCAGGGTTAGCGGAACAAGACCGGCGCGGGTGGGCAGCACCGTGTGGCCGAACTGCCGTGCCAGTTCATAACCGAATCCGCTCGCACCCATGCTCGGTATCGACAGCCCCCCCGTGGCGACCACCAGTGATGCCGCGACGAATGCGCCATGTGCGGTGTGCACGCGAAAGCGCCCCTCCTGCTGCGTCACGCGCTCGACCGCACAACCGGTTTCGATGCGGACCGCCGAGTCACCGCACTCGTCAAGCAACATTTTCACGATCTGTTTGGACGAGTCGTCGCAGAACAGCTGGCCCAGTTCTTTTTCGTGGTAGCCGATGTGATGCCGCTCGACCATCGCGATGAAATCGGCGGGCGAAAAACGCGCCAATGCCGATTTGCAGAAGTGTGAATTGGCAGAAAGGAAATTCGCGGGAGTGGTGCCCGTATTGGTGAAATTGCAGCGCCCACCGCCGGACATGAGGATTTTCTTGCCAACTCGGTTCGCGTGCTCGATGACGACGGCGCGACGACCGCGCTGGCCCGCACGCAGCGCGCACATCAGACCGGCAGCACCGCCACCGACGATGATCACGTCGAAGTCCGTCATGCATCGCTCCTGCGCGGCGCAGCAGGACGCTTCAGTTCGGGTTGCCGAGACGGGTGAGGAAAACGCTCAGCACCGATGGCTCCATGACCAGGAGGAACGCAATGCCATACGCGGCGCCCCACAGATGCGCGCTGTGATTCACGTTGTCCTTGCGCGCACGATCCATGTAGATCGAATAACCGATGTACAGTGCCGCATAGATGATCGCTGGCACGCCGATCGCGCCATACAGATAGATCCTGGACCAGGGTTGGATCAGGATATAGGCGAACAGCACTGCCGACACGGCGCCTGACGCGCCGAGACTGCGATATTCGGGATTGTCCTTGTTCTGCGCGTAGGTCGGCAGGATCGAGGCAATCAATGCGCCGATGTAAAACGCGATATAGCCGATCGCCCCCAGATGCCCGACGATCAGCGGCTCGATAACCCGGCCGAAGAAATACAGGGTCATCATGTTGAATAGCAGATGCATGCCATCGGCATGGATCAAGCCATAGCTCACGAGGCGGTAGTACTCGCGATGATGGTTGATCGCCGGTGGCCACAGGATCAGTTGGTCGATCAGGCGCCGATTGTTGAAGGCGACGAACGAAACCAGGCAGGTCACACCGATGATGAGGATATTCAGACTGAGGGGCATGCGAACTCGAAGGCGGACAGCCGTGGCGGCGCCTACAGTATCGCAGGCGACGGCCCGGCTTTCAGCCCCATCGATGCCATCTCCACGCGTCGACTGGATCGCGGACGGCAGAGGCCGCCAGCGCGGCTACTCGCTGACCAGATCGGCATACTCCGGGTGCCGTTGCAGATAGCCAACGACGTAACCACAACGTGGCTGCACGCGCAGACCCTCCACACGTGCAGCATTCAGTGCCGCAGCGGCGAGCGCCGCGGCAATGCCACGCCCTTCAACAGGTCCCGGTACGCCGACATGATCGATGCGCAGCGTATCTGACGACCGGACATAATCCAGCACGCACAGATGCCCTTCGACCGTGACCTCATAGCGCCGTTCTGCCACGTTGTCGTGAATCTCCATGTTCCATTATCCCATACAGAAGAAATTCAGTTTGTTGCCATCCAGGTCACGGAAATAGCCCGCGTGGAATCCCTCACCGCGTGGTCCGGCCGGACCTTCGCAGGTCCCGCCAAGCTCGAGCGCCTTGCGGTACAGGCGTTCGACTTTTTCCGGACTGTCGACGACCATCGCGACCATCACGCCGTTCCCCACCGTCGACGGATTCCCGTCATGCGGCATGATCACTCCAAGTGCAGGCTGGGTCGGGCTCACCGCCCAGGCCACGAATCGATCCGATTCCATCCAGCGCTTTGCGCCAATTTCGCCAAGCAGTGCATCGTAGAACCCTGCTGCGCGTGCCAGATCCTTGGTGCCAAGAGTTACGTAACCGATCATCTCTGCTCTCCGTTGAATGATGTATTTATCCCCACATGTACTTTATCCCAACCACCCCACTCAGGGCACGCCATCTACCCCGGTTGTCTGGCGAAAATTGGCGGTACGTTTCCGTGTCAACCATTCACGCCAGGCTTCCGCAGCGACCTGCGGGTATTTTTCCGCACAGAAGGCAACCCATGCGTCGCGGTAGGAAATCCACGCTCGCTGCGCCGCGCGAATGTCGCTCACCTTCACCGTTCCGAGCGCACCGACAGAATCCGCTCCCTCGGCCGGCGTCGCAAGTTTGATCAAGCGGGCGTATTGCGCGTTAAGTGCCGCGTCGGCCTGTTTCAGTGACACAGCATCCCCGTGCGGAAACTCGCCGCGTTCGAATTTCACCAGCGCGTCGAGATAGGCCTGTTCCTGTTCCTCGCGGGCGGCAACCACCATCGCGACCCGTGCCGTGCCGCTCATGTCCACTTCCCCAGCGCTGGCATCGAAATAGGCAACCGCCGCTATTCGCAATGTTCGCAATGCGGCTTTGTGCGCAACGCTCCAATTTGCGCTTATCGCTTCGACTCGCGCATCGCGACGCAGCCCTTCTGCCTGTGCCGCGTGAATTGCGCAATTACCCTGCATGTAACCGCTGGTGATGTCGTCGCAGAGATCGAACGCATCCGCAGCGCCGGCGATATGCTCGGCGAACTGGTCCAGATGTGCGAGTCGGCCATCAAGCTCCGCCGGCGCGCCGCCGAGTTCACAGGCAAATTTCTGGGCCAGCCGAATATTGCGCGGAACGCCACGAGCGTTCGCATAGATCATCATGAGTATGCCGGCGCCGCTGAACATTGGCTCGTCGCCCGCTTCGCGTTCGAGATAAGCGCACAGGCGCGCCCCGGCATCGTCACGCTGCCCCGGGGCGGCATAGTACATTTCGTCCGACGAGCATGCTGCGTCCAGACGGGTGCGCTCGGTCGCGCCGGGCTGATCCGCGACCGGAACGCTCACCGTCTCGAGGCTCTCACAGCGTGCCTCGCTGCTGGCATCAACCCGTTCGGCGCAAGCGAGCGGGATTGCAAAAAATGCCCACCAGCCCAACAGGGACCGAACATACCGAAAGTCCATCCTGATCATGCGCAGTTGCTCCCACCCGATCCGCGGCGAAGTTTACCCGAGCGTCGATGCCGCCATCGGGCACGCGGTACGAATCGCATGGTGCCTTTCCGGACAAATCTGCGACCAGGCGATCATCTCGAAGATCACTCCAAGACGATTGAACGCGCGCTACCGCAATGGGGGCGTTGACCGCGTTACGCCTCGACCGCCGATCAGCGCAACTGGCTGTCTTTGCTGCCGCGACGATTGTAACCGGCCGAGGCGCCCGCTTCGTGATCGCGCTGCGTCTGACAGGTTACACACAGACGCACACCCGGCACAGCCTGCCGTCGGGCCTGCGGAATCGCGACGTCGCATTCTTCACAATGGGTCAAACCTAGCCCGCTGGCGAGTTTTGCCCGCGCACGCTCGATCGCGTCTTTCACGGTTGCGTCGATCTGGTCCTGCACGGCGCCGTCGTGCGCCCAACCGGTAGCCATCGCTAGTCTCCTCCGCCCGCGCTGCGCGCCCTGGGGTTGTCCCGTCTCATTGCCCCGAAATGGAAGCCGTGGTGGTGAAAATCAATCCAGGGCTACATCCTGCTCGGCACAGGCCACGTGTAGACGGACTGCCGGCACCACTTGGACGAAATGCACGTTCGGCTATTGAAATCCGTTGGCGAAGATCCGGTCCGTGTAGGCGCTGATGTCCATCACCCGCGTCGCACCAAACGATCCGAGCGTGACGCGCACGCCATTGATCAGATTGACGGTGTCGAGCTGATCCACACCGGGTGCGGCGGCGAGGTCGTGGCTGACGTAGGCGGTGCTGGAAATTCCGCTGATGTCGAAACCAATCGCAGCACTGCTGGTGAAGCGCGTCGCTGGTGTGGCGACCGTGAACAGCATCCCTGAGTTCGGGCTGACCGGGGCACCGCCGAAACTTCCGATCGTGATCAGAGAGTCGGTCGTGTAGTCCCAGGCAAACAACGTGGTGGTGCTCGTCCCGATGGAATTGTTTGCATAGGCCACATCCGCAACGGCTGGTGTCCCGCCGAACTGCGGATCGCCAGCGGAATAGGTCAGCAAGCTGTCGGTGCCGGCCAGGATTCCGGTAATGGGATTGACTCGCAGACTGTCACGCACCGAATCGACCACGCGCAATCGATCCGCCACGGGGTTGAAGTCCATCGAAATTCGCAATCCGGTGTAAGCCAATGCGAAACCCGGCCCGATGGGCGTCATGACTGCTGTATCGGGATCGACCGAATAGAGTTGCCCGGTATCGATGCCGTTGTGACTCACCGCATACAGCTTGCCATCCAGCGGGCGAAAATCGATGGCGCGCACGCTGTGCCCCGGCAACGCTCCGCTCAGCGGACCAACCGCGGTAAGGCTGCCGGGCGTGTTGCTATCGAAGCGGACCAGACCGGAGCCGGCGGATGTGCCGACAAGCCCGATCATTCTTTCGGCTTGCGCGCTTGTCGCGATCAACGCCAGCGCGAACCCGATGCACGCTGAGAGATTCGCAGGGGTTCGTTTCATGAACAATTCCGCCACCAGGACGCCAGGACTCGCACCCCCGCGCGCCGAAGACCCGCCGGGAACCAACGCGAAGGCTACTCCGCCTCGTGAAAAAGACAAGAACGGCGCTTTTCGACAAGCGTGTCGCCCGGTGCAAATCCGAAGGCCAACGCAGGGTTTGACCGTGGCCCGGCGGCGCGGCGATTGCGTGGGCCGGCGCCAGTCCACCTCGCCGCAACCTGCGCGCGGCGCCGGAGCGCGCTGCACACGAGTCCCTGCGGATCGACGAATTGGCGCGACACTTTGTGTCACCGGCGTTTTGGTGCTGCAATGTGAGAATGCCCATGACGCCACCGGACCCGGAGTAGAAAATGCCGAATCCCCCCTCCGCAAAGGCCACCGATTTCGATCCCGAAGTGTTGCGCCTGTTCGATCAATACGTGCATGGAACTCTCGACCGCCGCGGATTTCTGGCCGGCGCCACACGGTTCGCGTTGGGCGCTGCGGGCGCGGCTGGTTTGCTTGCGGCGCTGAGTCCTCGCTTCGCCGAGGCCCAGCAGATCAAGCCTGACGATGTGCGGATTTCCACAAAAACTGTGGAATTTACCACTCCGCGCGGTTATGGAAAGGGGCGTGGCTACCTCGCCAGACCCGCGGTCGTGAAGCATCCGCTCCCGGTCGTACTCGTCGTCCACGAGAACCGCGGACTGAATCCGCATATTGAGGACATCACGCGTCGCCTCGCCCTGGAAAACCTGATTGCCTTCGCGCCGGACGCACTGTTTCCCCTCGGCGGGTATCCTGGGGACGAGGACTCCGCACGGTCCCTGTTCGCCAAGCTCGATCAGGCCAAGACACGCGAGGACTTTCTGGCCGCCGCAGAAATGTTGCGGCACGTCGACGGCAGCAACGGTCGCATGGGCGCAATTGGATTCTGCTACGGCGGCGGCATCGTCAATTTTCTTGCGACGCGATTGCCGCATTTCGCCGCCGCTGCGCCGTTCTACGGCGTCGCACCAACGATCGAGGACGTGGTCAAAATAAACGCCGAGATGCTCGTCGTCCTTGCCGGCAACGACGATCGGACCAATGCGACATGGCCCGCGTTTGAAACCGCACTTAGGACCGCAAAGGTTCGCTATACCCTCTTTCAGCCACCCGGGACACAGCACGGCTTCAACAACGACACCACGCCTCGATATGACCAGGAAGCTGCCAAGCTGGCCTGGAGTCGCGTGATCGCGCTGTTCGAGCGTCGCTTGCGCAAGGACGCTTGAGGCCAGGCGAACCATCACGGAAATGCCGCGTTGTATATCAACGTACAATGCAGTACCTCCGCAATCCGAACGCCATGCCGTCACCCGCTGCACGGTTTCACAAATGGCGACGGCGCGTGAGACCGCGCACGCGCTGACTTAGCGGGGCGTTTGCAGCGAACGGCGCTGTGGCATCAGCGCGGAAAAATGCCGTGTGGCGCCGCGCTGACGAAACGTCTTATCGAACCCCGGTCGTGCGCACCGCAAGTACGCAGGGTGCGGCCGAGCCGCTGGCTCCGTGGCGGTCCGCCGAATTCAGGCGGCATCTCTCATCGAACGGACATGTCAGGCCCGTGCAATCCGGTAGCATTCCGCCGCGACCCGGTAGCCATCACGTCCCGCCGCCTTTGCCTCGTAGAGCGCCTGGTCCGCGCGTTCCAGCAGCGCCTCGGCCGTCATCGTCGGCTCGTTGACGGTCAATGCGAGGCCGATGCTGGTGGTGATTTGCAGGGTCGGTGGCGCATCCGCAAACACAAACGGCCGACGCATTGCCGAGACGACTTTCGCGGCCACGACTGTGGCGTATTCGGGGCGGCGTACGCCCTCCGAGATCACCGTGAACTCGTCGCCGCCCAGCCGGCCGATCACATCGGACTTCCGCAGCACGGCCGACAGTCGTTCCGCGAACGACCTCAGCAGTGCGTCGCCCCGACCATGACCGTAAGTGTCGTTGACCTGCTTGAACCGATCGATATCCAGGTACATCAGCGCCAGCATGGATTGCTGGTCGCGGCTGCGCGCCAGCGCCCGATTCAGCCGTTCAATGAACGCCGCGCGATTGGCAAGACCGGTGAGGCTGTCGACTTCGGCCGCCTGCATCCAGCGACGCTCTTCGAGTTTCATGCGCGTGATGTCCTGCACCATCACATGCATCCCGAGCACTTCACGGTCGTCCTCGTCACGCTGCGGAATGTAAGTCACCTCCATGCAGCGATAGTCGCCGCCAACGACCTCCTCGTCTTCAAAACTCACGCGCTCGCCGCGCAATGCCCGCTCGATGAACGGCAGGCGTCGCGCATAAATGGTTTCGCCGACCACTTCGCGGGCGTGTCGTCCGATCACCTGATTGCCGCGGCCGTACTGGCGTTCATACGCTGCGTTGGCAAACACGAATCGCTGCGCTGCGTCCACATAGCCAATAATGGCGGGCGTGGCATCCGCAATCGTGCGCAGACGCTGCTCATTGCGGCGCAGTTGCTGCTCGGCATGGTGGCGTGCGGTGATGTCCTCCACCGAACCCATGTAGCCCGTGACGTCGCCTTCAACAATGAACGGAGACGCGATCACCGATACCCAGACTGTCGCGCCGCTGTCCTGGCGGAACCGATGGATCGACTGGAAGCGACCGCGTTCGCGTATGGCACTGTTCCACATATCCACTACGTGTTCCCGATCCTCCGGGTGCAGCGCGCGTTCCCAGCCGTCCCCCATCGCCTCGTCGGTGCGCAAGCCGCTGAGCCGCTCGAACGCGCGGTTCACGTAGCAGTAGCCGCCGTCCAGCGTGGCGCGGAACAGGCCGAGCGGAGACGCGTCGTTGACCGCCTCGAGTTCCGCCTGTTGCTGACGCAGCTGGCGCTCGTATTCGCGACGCTGGGTGATGTCCTGTGCGTGGCCGACCACGTAGGTCTGCTCGGCTTCCGAGCGGTGAATGCGATTGTGATATTCCCAGACGCGTGGCGAACCGTCCCGATGCGTGAGGTACAGCAACCCGGAATCCTCGCCGGTGCGCGCGATACGCTGCAGGTATTCGTCGAAATAGCGATGCAGCGACGGCGCGATCAAATCCTTCATCGATCGTCCGACCACATCGGCAACCCGATATCCGAGTGCTCCCGCAGCAGCGGGATTCGCCGAAAGCATCACGCCGGCGGGGTCATGCGTACAGATCAGGCCATGACTGTGCTCGAACAAGTCGCGAAAGCGCCTTTCGCTGGCTTCCACCGCGTTGATCGCGATGCGCTGTGTGGTGATATCGCGGCCCACCACCAGCAGCGCATCGCGTTGGGCATAGTTCAATGCCTGAACAGTCAGCTCCACGCTGAGGCTGCGACCATCCGCCGTGATGTGCCGCCAGACATTCTTCGCCTCACGCAGCGGCAAGGTGTCAAGGATGACCTCGCGCAGTGCAGGGCGGTCCTCGACTGGACTGAGGTCGTCCAGCGCCATTTGCAAAAAGGAAGAACGCGAAAAAGCGTAAGTCTTGACGGCTTCGTCGTTGACCGCCAGCACCTGCAATGTGTCGCCGTCGCAGACCCATGCCGGCGTCGGGCCATGATCAAACAGCGACTGCAAGTCGGTGATTCGGGATGCCAGCGCCGCGGACGCGATATGCCGGGCAAGGGCTTGCTGAATCTGTCGGCTCAAGATCGACGCATCGAGGCCGCGCAGGCCCAGCGATGCATCCGCACCGGCCTCGATCCAGCGCGGGTCGCGCGTCTGGTCGGTCTCATCGTCGATGACGATCAGACTGGCATCGGGCGCCGCCAATTTCAATTCGGAGACGCGCGCGACGCTGAGCCCTTCGGCGTGCACGAGCAGCACGTCGCAGTTGACGCAGCGCAACGACCGCGCCGCGGTATCGAGATCGTTCAGCGACGAACTCAGGGAAACCGCCCCGCTGGCTATCGCGAGGGATTCCAGCCGGCTCGCCAACTCCGGCTTTGCGATGATCACCAGATGCAGTCGGTCCTTCACGGCCGCGGCCCCGGTGCAGTGCAGCATCCTGCCACTTCGCTCTCCTCAGCTGAGAAAGCGCCTCCAGCATACGATGTGAAGCCTGTACCTATAGATAATTGTACTACTGCCGGCGCCACGTCGATCAAGGGTCGACGAATACCGCCGTGCTGGGCTGCTGCGCCAAGGCGTTCAATGCGTCACCGCTGACCCGCTGAACGGTCCATTCGTCCATCGCAACCGCCCCGAGACCTCGATAGAAATCGATCGACGGCCGATTCCAGTCGAGCACCCACCATTCAAAGCGGCCACAGCCACGCTCCAGTGCAATCTGCGCCAGAAAGACCATCAGCATCCGACCGTAGCCATGACCGCGAAATGCCGGCCGGACGAACAAGTCCTCCAGGTACAGGCCAGGCTTGCCGAGAAAGGTCGAAAAATTGTGGAAAAAAATGGCGAATCCGGCGTTCTGTCCGTCGACTTCGGCAAGCACCACCTCCGCGACGGGTCGGGCGCCGAACAGCGAGGATCGCAACACGTCCTCGTCCGCATGGACTTGATCGAGCAGGTGCTCGTAGTCGGCCAGCGCGCGAATCAGCTCCAGCACCACCGGCACGTCAGCGGCGGTCGCGAAACGCAGGCTAAACACCATCGGAAATCTCCAGTCATGCACCGCAGGTCGAAGCGGTGCGCGATTTACGAGCGCCTGACTGGCAGCCGCGCGCAAAGGCGCGCCGCACCTCGCCGCCTCGATAGATCTGGCGGCATTCCATATTGCCCATCGCCAGCCATCCGAGTTCCCGCGGCGAACCAATACGCCAAGTGCCCGCCGATGGGCACCGCGCGCGGGCACACGCAGCCGTGCAACGGTACCGCAAGTGCCTCCCGTTCACCGATGCGGACTAAATGTATCCAGTTCCAGGTCGAAGTACGGCTTGCCATTGAGCGCGATCTTCAATATCCGTGGCCAGCGGATGCCGGCAGCGACAATTTCTCCATCCAGAGTCACCACTTCCGCGACGGGTTCATGCGTCTCGGCGTCCGGCACGGTCAAATCAATCTCGCGCAAGCGACGCTTGTCGTCGAACCAGAGTTGCGCAGGCGGAAGGCCGGCGCGCTTGACGGTGAAACCCTGAAGGTTGGCTCGCGGCTCGGCAATTCGCACCAGTCGCGTAGGCGGTTCCAGCAATGGTGTAAGACGGATCAGCTGATAAATCGAAAACTGGATGCGCTCATGATCCCACTGCGCATAGGGGGCTGCAGTGGTCTTGCCATCACGCGTGAGTTTTCCGCCACGCGGTGTGATCGCCAGTACGCGAGCCGCCGAGGCGTCCTGCCCTACGAGCCAGCTGCGACTGAGCGAATCGCCATTTGGATTCACTTCCGTCACCACGCGAATCTCGCTCACCTTTTCGGCCACATGAACCGACGCCGTGCCGGTCCACGCGAGGATCGGTGCGGCGTTGATTGCCTCGGCGCCGCCCATGGCCTTGATCGCTTTGCCCAACAGAACCGCGGGCGCGTCCTCTCGCGCCAACGCCGGAATACTGGTCACCACTAAACAAATCACAAGAAACCACATCGTCTTGCGCATGAAAACTCCCGATTGATGTGACGTCGCAAATGCGGCCGCTGGCTGATTGCAATGGATGCAAGCTGGAGCGGCAGCCGCAAATTCGTCGATGGATCCAGACCGGCCACCGATCATCCGCGTTGCAGCACGGCAATTCGCATCGAACCTAAGTCGTTCGCTCGACTGCAGATCGAGGCCTCTCGACCAATATAGCAGCCGCCGCCGCACACCTTGTCCTCGCCGACCGCCCGGCGACGACCAGCACCCAGATTCCCGACCTGCCCGGCGAGGCCCTGCAGCGGCATCGCGCTACACTGCGCTACTTTCAGACAGGCATCGGAATGAGCGCGACGAATACGACGGGAACGGTCCAGCGAAACGGCGTGGTCGAGGGCGTCCGATGGGATGCCGACTGCATCCAGATTCCCGGCGGCCGCTACCTGATCAAGAAGATCCAGGTCTGGCTGTCCGATGAGAAAGCCGTCTGCATCCACAATCACCGCGAATCCGCGAAGGACGACGCCGAACTCGAACGCACCCTGAAACGGGTGGTGGAAAAAGTCATCAAACGAAAACCCGCATGAACCGATGGCTCAACGGCGCGCCCGACTAGGGCTTGCGGTGCCATCGCGGAGGACCGTCGCTGACCCAAGTCGCGGCTCAGAGCCGACGACAATGGTCAACGAATCGGTGGCCCCCGAAGTCTACATGTTGCGCCGATATTCACCGCCGACGTCATACAGCGCGTGACTGATCTGCCCCAGCGTATGCGTCTTGACCGAATCGATTAGGCTCGCAAAAACGTTCTTGCGCTCACGTGCAGCTGCTTGCAAGGGCTTCAACCCATCGGCTGCATAGTTATTGCGATTGACCTGGTAGCCCGACACGTTCTCGATCTGCTGACCTTTCTCGCCTTCGGTGGATCGAATCAATTCGATCGTCGTCGCGATTTCTCCGCCGTGCTCTTTCGGAAGGAACGTGTTGACGCCAATCAGCGGCAGGCTGCCATCGTGCTTCTTGTGTTCGTAATACAGGCTTTCTTCCTGGATTTTGCTGCGCTGATACATCGTGTCCATCGCGCCGAGCACCCCGCCACGTTCGCTGATCGCCTCGAATTCGCGGTAGACCGCTTCTTCCACGATGTCAGTCAGCTCGTTGATGATGAAACTGCCCTGCCAGGGGTTCTCGTTGAAATTCAGACCGAGCTCGCGATTGATGATCAGCTGGATGGCGACGGCCCGACGCACGCTCTCCTCGGTCGGCGTCGTGATCGCTTCATCGTAGGCGTTAGTGTGCAGCGAATTGCAATTGTCAAACAGTGCATAGAGCGCCTGCAACGTGGTGCGGATATCGTTGAACTGGATTTCCTGCGCGTGCAGCGAACGGCCCGACGTCTGGATGTGGTACTTCATCATCTGGCTGCGCGCGTCGGCGCCGTAGCGTTCACGCATCGCCCGCGCCCAGATGCGCCGAGCCACGCGACCGATCACGCTGTACTCGGGATCCATGCCGTTGGAGAAAAAGAACGAAAGGTTCGGCGCGAAATCATCCACCTTCATGCCGCGTGCGAGGTAGTACTCGACGATCGTGAATCCATTCGACAGGGTGAACGCCAATTGGCTGATCGGGTTCGCTCCGGCCTCGGCAATGTGATAGCCGGAAATCGACACCGAGTAGAAATTGCGCACCTTGCGCTCGATGAAATACTGCTGGATGTCACCCATCATGCGCAGCGCGAATTCGGTAGAGAAGATACAGGTGTTCTGCGCCTGGTCTTCCTTGAGAATGTCTGCCTGGACCGTGCCGCGCACGCTCTGCAATGTCTGGGTCTTGATGCGTTCGTAGGTTTCCGCATCGACGACCTGATCGCCGCTGACGCCGAGCAAGCCGAGACCCAGTCCGTCATTACCTTCCGGCAACAGGCCGGAATAGGTCGGCCGCTGGCGCCCCTCGAACAGCTTTCCGATCGTGGCGTGGGCCGCATCCCAACGCGCATCGTCGGCGCGCAGATACTTTTCCACCTGTTGATCGATCGCGGTGTTCATGAACATCGCGAGGATCATCGGCGCCGGTCCGTTGATCGTCATCGAGACCGACGTGGACGGTGCGCACAGATCGAAGCCGGAATACAGCTTTTTCATATCGTCCAATGTCGCGATGCTGACACCGGAGTTGCCGATCTTGCCGTAGATGTCCGGCCGCGGTGCCGGATCCTCGCCATACAGCGTCACTGAATCGAACGCCGTTGACAGACGCGCAGCCTTCTGGCCGACCGACAGATAGTGGAAGCGACGATTCGTGCGTTCTGGCGTGCCTTCACCGGCAAACATGCGGATCGGATCCTCACCCGTGCGCCGATACGGGTACACGCCCCCGGTGTACGGATATTCACCGGGCAGATTTTCCCGCAGCAGGAATTTCAGCAGGTCGCCCCAATCGCGGTAAGTGGGCGCCGCGACTTTGGGAATCTTCTGGTGCGAAAGGGATTCCACGTAATTGTCGACGCGGATCTTCTTGCCGCGCACTTCGTATTCGGTGACCGGATCCGTCACGGATTTGTAGCGCCCCGGCCATTCGCGCAGCAGGGTCACGGAATCCGTGGACAATTCCTTGATTGCCTCATTGTAGCGTTGGCGAAGCAGCAACAAGCTGCGATCCGGAGCCGCACTGGAACCCTCTGCATGGCCAGGCAGGAGATCAGCCGGGTCGTACATGTCCAGCGCGCGCGGCAAGCCGGCATCGCCGATTTCGCGCAGCGCATCGAAACAGCTCTGCGCCTTCGACGCAGCCGCGGCCTGCCGCTCGGCATCCGCATTGATCGAACGGCCCTGCTCGGCAATCTCGGCGAGATAGCGCACGCGCTGGCCCGGAATCAGCACCGTCGCGCGCGGCTCCTTGAGCGTGGTATCGATGTTCGGCTCGAAATCGCAGCGCATGCCATCGGTGCCCGTGTCGCGAAGTCCGACGCCCAGTTTCCCGCGCATCAGGCGACACAGGTTGACGAACATCCACGACACGCCGGGGTCGTTGAACTGGCTCGCGATGGTCGGATAGACCGGCACCTCGTCGTCCTTCATCTGGAACGCAAGGCGATTGCGCTTCCACTGTTTTTTCACATCGCGCAGGGCGTCTTCCGCGCCGCGCCGGTCAAACTTGTTCAACACGACCAGCTCGGCGAAATCCAGCATATCGATCTTCTCGAGCTGGCTGGCCGCGCCGTAATCGCTGGTCATCACATAGGTCGGGAAATCGACCAGGTCGACGATTTCCGAATCGCTTTGCCCGATTCCCGCGGTCTCGACGATGATCATGTCGTAGCCGAGCGATTTCAGGAACGCGATGCAGTCTTTCAGGACGGCGTTGGTCGCGACATGCTGGCGCCGCGTGGCCATTGAGCGCATGTACACGCGGGGACTGCGCAGCGAGTTCATCCGGATGCGATCGCCGAGCAGCGCGCCACCCGAGCGGCGCCGCGTGGGATCCACCGCCAGCACAGCCACGCGCATCTGCGGGAATGCCTGCAGGAAACGCAGCAGGAGTTCGTCGACCACCGAGGATTTGCCCGCACCGCCGGTGCCGGTCACGCCGACCACCGGCACCTTGCCGCCAGCGAGCTGCCACTGCTTGCGCAAGTGCACAAGTTCCGTTTCGCTGAAAACGCCTTCTTCGATCGCCGAAAGATAATGTCCGACGGAAATCTCGTCGTCGATGCGCGCCGCCGCCGGATGGGCGGGATGCGACAGGGTATTGCCAATTCGGCGCGCCGAAGCACCGCGGGCGCGACGGATCACATCCTCGATCATCGCCACCAGGCCGAGATGCATGCCATCGTTGGGGTGGTAAATGCGCTCTACGCCGTACGCCTGAAGCTCCGCGATTTCCTCCGGCGTGATCGTGCCCCCGCCTCCGCCAAAGACGCGGATATGCGCGGCACCGCGCTCGGCCAGCATGTCGACCATATATTTGAAATATTCCACATGGCCGCCCTGATAGGAAGACAGCGCAATCGCATCGGCGTCTTCCTGCAGGGCCGCGCGCACGACGTCTTCGACGCTGCGGTTGTGGCCCAGGTGAATCACTTCGGCGCCCTGCCCCTGAATCAGCCGGCGCATGATGTTGATCGCCGCATCGTGCCCGTCGAACAGGCTTGCGGCGGTCACGAAGCGCAGCGGACTGGCTTCGGCGGACAGATCGTCGGCGACGGTGTTTTCGGCAGGGATACTCATGAGTCGGTCCGGATCGGCGGCGGTGCAGAGTGCGCATTCTAACGCGGGCGCGCCGATTTCGGTTTTTCCGCCGTATCATAAGCGGTCTGCCTGGCTGATCATTGTGGAGTCGACTTGAACGCGTTCGCTGTGCCGATTGCCTTGCTTGTCAATGCCCTGCTGTGGCTTCCGAGCTGCAGCCGAGGCGAAGAAGTCGCCATCACCAACGCAGGCTTCGAGCAGGTGCCCTCATCGCCATTGGCGATACCGGGATGGTTCAAGATCCAGCATGCGACGTCCGGCGAAGCGTCGTTCCAGATGCGCGTGGACGACGCGGTGCATGCGGTCGGCGAGCGCAGCGTGCGCTTTGAGCGGATCCTCGATCAGCCGTTGATCTATGGGCTGGTCACGCAAACGATCGATGCCAGCGCGCTGGCCGGACGAACGATTGAATTCAACGCCCGCGTGCGCACCGAGCAGGTCGGGCCGCGCGGCATCGTGCTGTCGATCAACTATCTGCGCGGCGACCAGAGCCTGGACCAGGCGCGATCGACACCGGTGGTCGGCACGCAAGAGTGGAATTCCGTAAAAATCCAATCTCTCGTGCCCGCCGGCACGACGCGCATCAAGCTCGGGGTCATGCTGATGGATGCCGGAATCGCCTGGGCCGACGATCTGCATCTGAGTGCGAGCGGCAAGGCTGTCGTTCCCGCTGCAAAACCGCGCGTAAAAGGCAAATCCAGGCCGACCCACTGAGCATACGCAGGGCCACTGTTGAAAGGCGGGACACAGGACTACACTACGCGCCGCCGAAACCCGGGCATGCTGTCGGGTGTCGGTATTTTCTCCTTTTTGAATCATTCATTTAGCGCACGCCGCTGATGCAGATCCTGCGATCGTCAGGTCGCCGGAATCCACGCAAACCCGCGTTCGCGCAAGCCGGAGTAACACGTCGATGATTTTTGAAACCCTGTCCCAGACGGGCCACGAACAGGTCGTGTACTGCCACAACAAGGATGCTGGCCTGAAAGCCATCATCGCGATCCACAACACCGTTCTGGGCCCGGCTCTGGGCGGCACGCGCATGTGGGCCTACAAGACGGAACAGGAAGCGTTGAACGACGTGCTGCGGCTGTCGCGCGGCATGACTTACAAAGCTGCGGTTTCCGGCATCAATCTCGGCGGCGGCAAGGCCGTCATCATCGGCGATCCGTCCAAGGACAAGTCCGAAGCGCTGTTCCGCGCCTTCGGTCGTTTCATCAACTCGCTCAACGGTCGCTACATCACGGCCGAAGACGTCGGGATCGACGTCAATGACATGGAATACGTGCTCAAGGAAACCGAGTTCGTCACCGGTGTGCATCAGGTTCATGGCGGCTCTGGCGATCCTTCACCATTTACTGCATTTGGTACTTTGCAGGGTCTGATGGCGGCACTGAATGTCGCGTACGGCAACGAGGATGTGGGCAAGTACAGTTATGCCGTGCAGGGCGTCGGCCACGTCGGCTTCGAGTTCGTCAAATTGCTCCGCGAACAGGGTGCCAAGGTGTGGGTCACCGACATCAACAAGGAAGCCGTGCAGCGCTGCGTGGATGAGTTCGGCTGCGAAGCCGTTGCCCTCGACGAAATCTACGACGTGCCTGCCGATGTGTATTCGCCCTGCGCGCTGGGTGGTACAGTCAACGAGAAGACCTTGCCCCGCCTGAAATGCAAGGTGATCTGCGGCGCGGCGAACAATCAGCTGTCCACCGACGCGATCGGCGACGAAGTTTCCGCACGCGGCATCCTGTACGCACCGGACTATGCGGTCAATGCGGGCGGCCTGATGAACGTGTCGCTGGAAATCGACGGCTACAACCGCGAACGAGCGATGCGCATGATGCGCACGATCTACTACAACCTGGGCAAGATCTTCCAGATTG